>JAYVXP010000055.1:0-8304 GCA_043785125.1 Bacteroidia bacterium | reverse complement strand
GATCGCAGGTTGGCAAATAGCGCTGCCAAAGATTCCCAAAGGAAGCGTCTTCACCTTGTATCTCCCTTCGGGTTTGGCTTACGGATCAGCCGGCGTTCCCGGAGTACCCGGAAACTCCATTATTATTTTTGATATTACATTATTTGATGATGATGCCCAACTCATTGCAGACGTTGCCGCCATTGACGCATACCTGGCAGAAATAGGTACGATGGATATCCAAACCGATCCGAGTGGCATACGTTACAAATATACGATCAAGGGAACCGGCACACAGCCAATCTCCACCAGCTTAGTCAATGTTACTTATAGTGGAAGATTGCTGACGCCCCCTCAGTCTGTTTTTGATTCCCAAAAATCCTCGATAGGTTTCGCTCTGTCTGATGTAATACCCGGATGGCGAATTGCGCTTGTAAAAGTCCCAGCGGGCAGCCAAATTACACTTTATGTTCCCTCCGGTTTGGCCTATGGGCCTGCGGCGAAGACCACGAGCACACTGACTATTCCAGCCAATAGCAATTTGATCTTTGATATTAATTTGATATCGGTCAATTAGCAATGCGTATTTGCTTTGCTACAAACAACATTCACAAGTTCAATGAAGTACAACATCTCCTTGGGGAAAGATTTCAGTTGGTCACATTGCAGAAGCTAGGATGCAATAATGAATTGCCAGAAGAGCAGGAAACACTCGAAGGCAATTCATTTCAAAAGGCAGAATTCATCTTTCAAAAATACAACACTTCCTGTTTTGCCGATGACTCGGGACTGGAAGTGGAAGCATTGAATGGTGCGCCGGGGGTAAATTCCGCTCACTACGGAGGGCCGCAACGAAGCCATGAAGATAACATCGATCTGCTCCTGAAGAATATGACTGGTGTCAGCAACCGCAGCGCGCAGTTTAGAACCGTGATCACTTTTATAGCGCCGGGTCATACACGCCAGTTTGAAGGAACGGTAAAGGGCACAATCCACAATAAGAAAAAAGGAACTGCGGGGTTTGGTTATGATCCCATTTTTGAACCAGCGGGATATTCCAGGACTTTTGCTGAGATGAGTCTGGAGGAGAAAAATAAATTCAGCCACCGGGCTATCGCGGTAAAGAAATTGGTCGAATTCCTGAAAACCATAAATCCTTCCTAAGATCAGACCATGAAGAAACCCCTTACGATCGGCATCACCGGCGGCAGCGGTTCGGGAAAAACATATTTTCTTCAACGTCTTTCTTCTCACTTCAAACCGGAAGAGATCTGTCTTATTTCACAAGACAACTATTACAAACCACGGGATCTGCAACCGACGGATGACCACGGCTTCCAGAATTTTGATCTCCCGGGTGCAATAGACCATATCGCATTTCACACCGACCTCCTTAAGTTAAAAACGGGGCAAGACGTCTTCAAAAAAGAATATACCTTCAACAATCCGCTGACAGAACCAAGAATGCTGGAGCTCAAAGCAGCCCCCATCCTGGTCGTAGAAGGGCTATTTATTCAATACTTTGAAGAAATCGAAAAGGAACTGGACCTCAAATTATTTATCGAGGCCCAGGACCATGTAAAGCTTGGTCGTCGAATAAATCGAGACCAACTTGAACGTGGTTACCCGCTTGATGACGTATTGTACCGGTACCATCACCATGTCATGCCCGTTTATGAAAGCCTGATCAAACCTCTCAAACACAAAGCAGACCTCGTCATCCCCAACAATCACCACTTCAACCCAGCGCTGGAAGTATTGGTGTGCTTTGTAAGGACTCGTCTCGGGGAAGTTGCATATTAGGTTCTAATTCCTACTTTTGTAGGCCTTTCGCTATAGGATCAATGAAAAAGCAGGTTTTTAGAATAATTTTAATGGTTGCCGGTGTCTTGACCGTCTTCGTTATTCTGCTTTCGCAATCCTTTTACCAGCCCGTTGAGAATGGGCAACCCAAGGCTAAAACCGAGCAAAAAGCAGGAGAGCATGCCGGAGCCACGCACATCAGCGTCCCAGCCGATGTGGTACCCAGTACAGCTATTCAATTGGCAGACCATATCCCCACGTTTTTGAAGTCATTGGCTCCAGATCAAGAACGGGAAAAGTCAATTTTCCCTGACATCAAAATTTTTGCTCCCTATTTCAATATTCTCTTTCGGTCGATTATTTCGCCCAACGCCCCCTAGGCTGAATTGATTTGACTTTCCCGGTCCCCGGGACTATTTTTTTTACTTTTCTCACCTTACATTTTATTTACGTTTCTATTTTATGCGCAACAAAGGATTTATCGTCGTTCTCGCCATTGTTATTACCGCACTCTGTTTATTTTATTTATCATTCACGTTCGTAGCCCAGCGGGTGCAGCAAAAAGCGATCAATTATGCAACCGACAAAAGTGGATCAATAGACTTGGCCAAGAAACAATCTTATCTCGATTCCTTGTGGAATAAGCCGGTCTACAACATGCTATTCAAGGATTATACTTATAAAGAAGTAAAAGAAAATGAATTAAGCCTGGGCCTCGATTTGCAGGGAGGCATGCACGTAGTGCTCGAAGTTTCGCAAGCGGATATCATTAAGAGCCTGAGCAGTAACAGCCAGGATCCTGGTTTCATTGCCGCCATGCAAAAAGCCCAGCAACTTCAGAAGACAAGCCAAAAAAGTTATAGCGATCTCTTTTATGAAGCATACAAACAAGCCAACCCTGACAAGAAGCTGGCCACTTTGTTTGCTTCCGCAGCAACAAAAGGAAGGGTTAGTCTTTCAGACAGCGATGATGCGGTAAGGAAGTTCCTGAATACCGAAATTGAAAGTGCCATTGGCCGCTCTTTTACAATTCTCAAAACCCGCATCGACCAGTTTGGAACTTCCCAACCCAACATTCAACGCCTGGGTACAGGGCAGATCCAGATTGAAATTCCGGGTGCCGACAATCCGAAACGAGTGCGCAAACTTTTACAGGGTATTGCCCGGCTGGAGTTTTGGGAAGTCGTGGAGCCCACTGACCCTCAACTTAACCAGGCATTGATGGGTATCAATCAAATGCTTGTGAAAGAGCAAAACGCAAAAAAGAAGGAAGCATTAAAAACCTTAGACAAAAATCCAGTTGAATTGAACGGAGCGCTGAAGAAAGAAGACCTCAAATCCGATACCGTAAAATCAGAACTCGAAAAGAAATTAAGCTCTGCAAAAGACAGTACCGGTGGATCATTGGATTCACTGACGCAAGCCACCGTATCACCTTTGTTTTCTTTGATGAATCGCCAAATTCCTTTCTTATATGCCATCAAAGATACGGCCGAGATCAACAAGATTCTTAAACGTCCTGATGTTCATTCCTTGTTTCCGCGAACCATCGGTCATTTCTGGGATGTTAAATCCGAGCCAAAAGTGACACCGGATGTAGAGGATATTCAACTCAACTTTGTCAACCTCGGTCGCACCGGAAAGCCTTTGCTCACGGGCGAGGTCATCAATGATGCCCGCAATGAATTCGATCAATTCGCTCGCCCGGCGGTAAGCATGACTATGAATGCATCAGGATCAAGGCAATGGGCTAAAATCACCGCAGCAGAAGCGGCAAAATCACCGCAGGGTCGAGTGGCCATTGTACTCGACAATTATGTCTACACAGCGCCTACGGTACAGGGGGAAATACCCAACGGGAACTCACAGATTACCGGAAGTTTCACAACAGAGGAGGCGAAAGATCTGGCCAACGTATTGAAAGCAGGATCGTTGCCGGCTCCCACCAAAATTGTGGAAGAAGGAATTATCGGCCCTACACTCGGCGCAGTTGCCAAGAATCAAGGCCTCTTGTCTATGGCCTGTGGTTTAATCATTGTGGCCTTGTTTGTTGTCGTTTATTATACAAAGGGGGGCTGGGTCGCTAACGTTGCCTTGTTATTCAATATCTTTTTTATCCTGGGTATTCTGGCCCAATTGAATGCCTCCCTTACCCTTCCGGGAATTGCCGGTATTGTGCTCACCATGGGCATGGCCATTGATGCAAATGTGCTGATCTATGAACGAATCAAAGAAGAACTTCGTCATGGAAGAAAGTTGAGAGAGGCCATCAAGACCGGCTATTCAAAAGCATTCGCTACCATCTTTGACTCCAACCTGACAACGCTTTTAACGGCTACCTTCCTTTTTATTTTTGGACAAGGACCGCTCAAAGGATTTGCCATTGTGTTGATCGTCGGGATTATCACCTCTTTCTTCTCCTCCGTTTATATTTCCCACGTCATCATCGACTGGATCGTTAGAAAAGGGGACGAGACAAGAATGTCTTTCAATAGTTTTTTATCGGGCCTGGTAAGCCATCGGAGAAATTTCGATTTTGTTGGAATGCGCAAGATCAACTACATCATTTCGTCCTCCGTCATTGCCATTGGTTTTATTGTCATCGCTATTAACGGACTCAATCTTGGCGTGGACTTTAAAGGCGGCCGTTCCTATACTGTAAGCTTCCGCAAACCGGTGGATGCCACAGAATTAAAAGTGGCACTGACCCCTAGCTTCGAGGGAATGGGATCAGAAGTAAAGAACTACGGATCAAACGAAGTGGTCAAAATCACTACCCCCTACCTGATCGATGATCAATCTGAGGCAGCCGATGAAAAAGTAAAACTGGCGCTGGTATCCGGCATAGAGAAATTCACCGGGCTGAAGCATTCCGAGGATGAATCAAAACTGAATGAAACCAATTTTACCATCTCCAGTTCTTCGAAAGTCGGGCCCACGGTGGCGACAGACATCAAAGATTCTGCCTTTAAGGCAAGCTTTGCTTCGGTCATTGCGATTTTTCTTTACATCTTAATCCGTTTCCGGAAATGGCAGTATAGTGTTGGTGCGATCATTGCCACACTGCATGACGCATTGTTTGTTGTCGCGGCTTTTGCGGTAGCCCACCTTTTCGGTTTATCCTTTGAAGTCGACCAGGTCTTTGTTGCGGCCATTCTTACCGTCATCGGTTATTCCCTCAATGACACGGTGATCATCTTCGACCGGATCAGGGAGTATATGGGCCTGGGCACTTCGCACGACCGTCCCAAAATTTTCAATGAGGCCATCAACAGTACATTGAGTCGCACACTGATCACTTCCGGTACTACGCTCACCGTGGTGACCGTGTTGTTGATTTTTGGTGGGGAAGTATTGAGGGGATTTTCCTTCGCGCTATTTGTCGGTATACTGATTGGTACCTATTCATCGATTTTCATAGCGGCTCCGATCGTTCTTGATTTTGACAAGAAATCGCCCGAGGCAGTAAAAAAGACATAGTCAATTGATTTTACAGCCATAAGCAATTTTTCAGTGGAAAACATTTCAGCCATCTCGGACTTCTTCAATCCCGAATACATTATCCGCTACGGGGGCATAATGCTATTACTCCTGGTCATTTTTACCGAGACGGGTGTGTTCTTTGGATTTTTTCTGCCGGGAGATTCCCTGGTTTTTGTGGCGGGGATACTGGCCGAGTCCGGATTCCTGGATATGAACATCTTCTTATTATGGGCACTGATGGTGGTGGCAGCCTCTACAGGCTCCATGCTTGGGTACTGGTTTGGATCCCGAGCTGGTAACTACCTGGCCAACCGAAAAGAAAATTTCTTTTATAAACGTAGGTACCTGGACATGACCCGAAGTTTTTATGACAAGTATGGGGTATCCGCCTTTATACTGGGCCGATTTTTACCGATCATCAGGACTTTCGTCCCCATCTTTGCGGGATTAGCGCACATTAATTATAATAAATTCATTTTGTTTAATATAATTGGGGCAACAATCTGGATTTCCACGATGTTATTTGCAGGGTACGCCTTGGGAAATATGTTTCCCGCGTTGACGGATCACCTGGAGTCCATTGTGTTTGGAATGATTGTTTTGAGCACTATTCCAGTCCTGGTTGCCTGGATTAGACAAAGAAGATTATTTAAAGGGCAGGGGTAAAGAGGTAATTTGGAAATTCAGATCGCCTTTTGACCCATATTGCCTTGGTCGTTTTGAAATTCTGTGTATTTTTATCACCCTGAAAAGCGTTGTATTTTAACTTTTATGTGACTTTTTAAACCTTAACTAATTATTATAACAATTATCCTAGACCTATGAAAAATCCAAAACCATCAAGTTCCGGTACCTTAGGAGATAGCCTTAAGTCGGTTTTCGCTGCCGTTATTATTCCTTTGGAAATTATTATTGCCATTCTCATCTATGAGTTTGTCTTAGGTGACGGGAGTCATTTTCTGGGGGGCGATTCCAACAATGCGAACGTACAAGGTGATTATTTTGGGATAGTTTATAAAGGCGGATTCCTGGTACCCGTGCTGATCGCCCTGCTCATGATGGTGATCACCTTTTCTATTGAACGTTTGATTACGATCAGCAGTGCTAAAGGCAAAGGCGGCATTCAGAAATTCGTGCGCAAAATCAAAACGTTGATCGAATCAAACAACGTGGATCAGGCCATCGCCGAATGCGACCGTCAAAAGGGTTCTGTTGCCAACGTAGTAAAGGCAGGTCTTTCAAAATATTCCGACCTGCTCAAAAGCAGCAACATCGAGGTCGATAAGAGGATTCAAATTATCCAGAAAGACATCGAAGAAACGACTCAACTCGAAATGCCGATGTTGCAGAAAAATCTCGTGATTATTGCTACGATCGCTTCCATTGCAACCCTGATGGGACTACTTGGAACGGTAATGGGTATGATCCGGGCATTTGCTGCTTTGGCACAAGCCGGATCGCCGGATGCGGTAGCACTAGCCAATGGTATTTCTGAAGCCCTTATCAACACGGCACTTGGAATTGGGACTTCTGCATTAGCGATCATTTTGTATAATTATTTCACCAGCGCCATTGATGCCCTTACATACGGAATCGATGAAGCCGGCTTCAGCATCATACAGAATTTTTCCACTCAGGCTAAGTAATTTATATTAACAAAAAAATTATGGCAAAGGTAAGAGGACACAGGGGAGGTTCACCGTCAATCGATATGACGCCAATGGTTGACCTGGCGTTTTTACTGGTGACGTTCTTTATGCTTACCACGAAATTTGCAGCGGATGAACCCGTTCCCGTGGATACCCCTTCCTCCGTTTCAGAAATAAAAATTCCAGACACGGACGTATTGACGATCATGGTCTCTAAAGAGGGTCTCGTTTACTTCAACATGGATGGTCAGTATAACCGGGCAGATGTTTTGCAGAAAATGGGCGTTAAGTATGGCGTCGATTTTGACAAAACAGAACAGCATTCCTTCGCCGTCATTGGTTCAAGCGTGGGTGTGCCGATTGGAAGCATGAAACAGTTTCTGGATTTAGGTCCGGAAGAACGAAAGCTGGTAAAACAGACCGGTATCCCTATTGACTCTTTACACAATGAGTTGGCGGATTGGGTGCTCGAATCGCGTTTGACCAATCGCAGGCTACGGATTGCCATCAAGGGAGACCGGGACTCTGATTTTCCAACGATCAAAAAGGTCATCAAGACCCTGATCGACAGAAAGGTCAACCGATTTAATTTGATTACCAATATGGAAAAACCATCCTGATTGCATCTTGTTAAAAACACTTAAACACAGCATCCCATGTCAGAAATAAGTCAAGAAGGCGGCGGCGGTAAAAAGGACGGGAAGATCAGGAGTAAGAAAACCTCTACCCGGATCGATATGACGCCGATGGTGGATTTAGCATTCCTCTTGCTCACGTTTTTCGTTATGACCACCACCCTGAACAAACCTCAGACCATGGAAATCACCATGCCCGAGGAAACCGACGAGAAACCGCCTAAGGTAAACGAAAGGCACGTTTTAACGCTGGTGATGGGGAAAGATGATAAAATATTTTGGTACATCGGCATTACAGACCCGGAGGTTAAGGTGACCGATTTTTCTAGTAAGGGGATCCGGAAACTTTTGCTGGAAAAGAAAAGAGACATCCCAAAACTGATTGTGTTGATCAAGTCGCTGGATGAATCAAAATACAAAAACATGGTAGATATCCTTGATGAAATGAACATCAACAGCATTCAACGATATGCCATTGTTGATGTGACATCAACGGACAAGGAATTAATCAAAGACACGAAATTATGAAAACGGAAGCAGCGATTCCCGCCAAATGGGAGGACATTGTATTTGAAAACCGTAATAAGGAATACGGGGCCTATTTAATCCGAAAGATCTATTCCAGAAATGTGGTGGTTGCGTCTGCAATCATGCTGGTGATGACAGGACTGGTCATTGCCGGGCCTGCCATTGCTGACCTTTTTAGATCCAATGATTCGGATCTCAATGCAAAAAAGAATCTGAACCGGGTCGTG
>JAYVXP010000054.1:0-2505 GCA_043785125.1 Bacteroidia bacterium | reverse complement strand
GAGTTTACTTTTAATTTTGATGGAATTGCCTTTGTCTTGAAAGGTGAAGCACGACCTAAGAAGCAATCGAGCTGGGACTATAGGGGAGACTTTACTTTTTTAACTGAGCTTTACATTGATGGCATAAAAACAGAAACGGTAAAACTGCCCGCCAACTATCTCCATCGTCGCAATGAATTATTTTGGAAATACCAGCTTCCCGCAGGGGCCCACACTGTTAAAGTAAAACTTCTCAACTCATCAGCAGACTATGAATTAAGAATGACCGAAGCGATCGTTTATAGCGAAACAATAATTACCAAATAACACATGATGAAAAATTTCTGTCTGTCAATTTTGTGGCTGTGCCCCCTCCTGGGTTTCTCGCAACGGGCCACTTCAGTTATTCTGGATACCGACATTGGTCCAGATTATGACGACGTAGGCGCTATGGCACTTCTCCACGCGTTGGAGGACCTGGGCGAAGCCAAGATCCTGGCCACCATTTCTTGTAATGCTTTTGAAACAACGGGGCCCACCCTGAGTGTGCTCAATACCTATTTCCACCGGCCTGAAATTCCCATTGGCATCGTTAAAAGTAACCTACCCAATGAGGCTTGCAAGCAGCTCTGGGCACAAGCCATCATCAGGAATTATCCACATCCGCTGAAATCAAATACGGAAGCAATGGAAGCGGTTTCGTTGTATCGAAAAACGCTTTCTTCTCAGCCAGATAAAAGTGTGACCATTATTACGATCGGCTTTTTTACCAACATAGCCAATCTCCTCAGTTCAAAACCGGATGAATTCTCTTCTTTAACAGGAAATGAACTTGTTGGCAAAAAGGTAAAACAGTTAGTCTCAATGGCTGCGGGGATTGGTAAGGATGGAAGGAGTGCCTATGAATTTAATGTTATCATTGATGCTGGTGCAGCAAGAAAAGTTCTGGCGGAATGGCCAACACCGATTTTACTAAGTGGCTTTGAGATTGGGGAAAAGGTTTTGACAGGTGGCCGGCTGATTAAGAATGAAGAAATAAAACTAAGTCCGGTGAAAGATGCTTACCTGGTGGCCCTGAAGGCAGACAACAATACGGTGGGAAGAAATAGTTGGGATCAAACTGCCGTGCTGGTGGCCATCCGGGGATACTCCCTCTATTTTAATTCGAGGAATGTTAATTTCGAAATCAACGCCGATGGAAGAAATGTATTGGTACCGGGTGAAAACTTTGCTTACCTGACAGAAAAAATACCTCCTATTGAAGTCGCCAAAGTGATTGAAGATTTGATGATGCATCAACCTGGCAAAAAATAGGTCATGTTTATCATTGAGACCTACTCCACAGCGGTTATCTTTTGCGTCATCACCATGATCTGCTGGGGCTCATGGGCCAACACTCAAAAATTAGCCGCTGCCGATTGGAGGTTTGAATTGTTTTATTGGGATTATGTCATGGGTATTGTTGCGCTTGCATTACTGTTCGCTTTCTCACTCGGAAGCACGGGTGATGGTGGCAGATCGTTTATTGCGGATTGGCAGCAAGCGGGCAATACCAGTATTGGATTCGCAGTGTTGGGTGGAGTCATTTTCAATGCCTCCAATATTTTACTCGGCGCCGCGATTGCCATTGCCGGGATGTCGGTGGCTTTTCCTATTGGCATCGGGTTGGCGTTGGTGATAGGAGTCATCGTAAATTATTTTGATACTCCGTTGGGCAACGCACCACTTCTTTTTGGCGGAGTGGGCCTGATTGTTGTCGCCATCCTGTTGAATGCAAATGCCTATCGAAAACTGGTTGGTAAAAATGCGAACGCATCAACAAAGGGAATAGTGCTATCGGTGGTAAGCGGATGTTTAATGGGTTTGTTCTATAAATATGTTGCAGCTTCCATGTTCCTGGATTTTAATACCCCAGAACCCGGAAAGCTAAGTCCTTACACAGCGGTTGTATTTTTCTCTCTGGGAATTTTAGGGAGTAATTTCATTTTCAACACCCTGTTGATGATGAGACCATTTACCGGTCCATCCGTCAGCTATAAAGACTACTTCAATGGGACTTTCCAAAATCACTTCACGGGAATTTTAGGTGGAGTGATCTGGTGTGTGGGAATGTCGTTCAGCATTATCGCGTCTGGGAAAGCAAGCCCTGCCATCTCCTATGGGCTTGGACAAGGTGCCACCGTCGTGGCGGCGATCTGGGGCATTTACATTTGGAAAGAATTTAAAGAGGCTCCGGCGGGAACTGGCAAAACTTTGAATTTGATGCTCCTCTGCTATGTCATTGGCCTTGTTTTGATTATCGCAGCGAGATAACCCCTTCTCTCTTAAATTTTGAACTGACACGGGGAAAGCATCCACCACCTTCGAAAGCACGCGCTGAGGGTCCTTTAAATGACCGCCCTGTAAGCTGGATGACACTTTCTCATCGAGAATCTTGATACTTTTATCGTCAGGAAACAATATGAAAAGATTAGTTTTAGGAGTAATTGTGTTGCTAACCGCGCATTCATCTTTTTCACAAAAAAC
>JAYVXP010000053.1:0-8321 GCA_043785125.1 Bacteroidia bacterium | reverse complement strand
AAAATTAGCGATTTTTGGCTGCAACGCTTTATAAAATATTCGCGTTGCTAACCCTGATGATTACTTTTTTTGAGCAAGAGGATGTCTTTTTTTATAACACTCCTAATAAATTCATACGTGATTAAAACTCCTGCGAACATTGATAAAAATATGCCCGCCCAAATTTGGGCTGCAAAACAGGCTAAAATTATCAATGCAGGGATGATGAAATAGGCTATGTCAAAAAAACGTTGCCTTTGATTGACCCGCTTTAAGAGCCACAGCCTAACAAAGCCTAAAAAAAACGTCAGCGGTGCTATGAAAACCACTACTATCAGCAAAGACAGTGTTCCTTGGGTATTAATCGGAATAGTCGAATAAAAGACATCACCAATATTGTAATATAAAAACATCAACAAAGCCAAAATGACCCAATAAAAAATCAAACCCGACTTTTTCATTATCAATAATTTTAAGTTGAGCAGATATCATTATTTGAAAATGAATTAATGAACCTCATATCCATTATAATTCAAAATCAAAATAATGGATTCCTTTAAGAACTCCTTGAAATGAAAATAATGGATAAATTAAAGCGATAGAACAAAGCATTCAATAATTCTTTTTGAATCTGTGATAGGTGACTTCGTATTCTGAGTTGGAGGAGCTGCCGTTAGTTATTGACCCTAATCGACTCAGTACCTCTAGCCAGTTTATATTTTCAAAAAGGTGTTGTTGCCTTCCAACAAAATTGGCGTTAAGCGGGTTACTTAATCCTATTTGACTTACGTTTGTTCCTACTAGGCTGTAGCGGTGAGATGCCATTGCAGCGTTCACAACATGATCGCCCTCGGTAAAAAAATGGAGCATTTCATCTATCCCAAAATTATCCCATGGGTTTTCCGGATCGCTAGCCCCATTATACGCAGGTGTATTGAAGTTCACGATGTTTACTCGGATATGCTTCTCAAAAAGCATTCGAGCAGCTTGGATGGCCACGTTGCCTCCGTGGCTATATCCAACTAAAGTTATCCCCTCCCCATCCTTACGGTTTTTCAATATGAAGGAAACAAGTTGGCGGGCAGCCACAGTTCGGTCCTTTTGTGAGTTACCAAGCCAATTTTGGTTGCCGTTGGATATCATAGCTCCCAATCCACCACCGCCATAATCGTTCCACTTAAACCTTGTCTCGCTAGTTTGACAAGCACTAAAATATGGCTTCAATTCTCTCATGATGAACTTTGCAAGGTCCTCCTTCCAAATAGAATTGTCTTGACCCGTTCCATGAATAAAGAAGGCCTCCAATCCTTCCATTTCTCTGTGACTCGTGATTTTGTTCTCACTAAAGGCATAGGGTGAATTGTAATAAAACGCATCCGCCATGGGATCGATGTTAAAGAACCTTCCAATATCCGGTTGATGGTTTCGGTACCTGTAAGAATCCCAATTCAAACCAAGGTCATCAACGTGTTCTTGTCCTTGGAACTTCCATCGATTCGGCACGCTGTTCTCCCTACTGTAAGAGTTGAAGGTAAGCCCAAATGGATAGTAATTATCGCAATTTTTCTCCCCTGCCTTTTTTTCTCCCTGAGGTAAAACATTTCGATGGTCGCTTTTTTCCAGGGCAGTCCCCTTCCAGACGCGTAAAAATTCAGGTTGATATGTCAGTTTCGGGCAGCCCATTTTGATGCGTTAAGATAGTCCGTTTTTATTTCAATTGAAAAAGAAAAAACAGGTACTCAATAGGGCGCCCCCCATTCTTCTTCTTTGAGCTCTTGACTTTCCAGCACTAAAATGTAATCATCAAATTCAGGGGGTAATTTATCCTCGCGCGTCGCATAGGTATACTCCTTGCCATTTACAAAGGTGCGGCACTTGGGTTCGCCCTTTCCTCCTTTTTTATTGTTCTCAGATACATAGCTTTGGCATTGCTTTTCTGAGTAGTAATATTTCCACATTGTCTTTAAGGTTTGATCATACAAAGATAATTGATTAACAACTTCGATGCCATTTCAAAAAGAAGGCAGATCAAAAAGACTCGTCCATTTCTTTCATCAAAATCATTATTTCCACGGGGTCAACATCATTAAACAAAATTTGTCTTCCAGTATCCTTGTAGCTGTATTCTAAGGTTTTCCATTTAACAGGTGATGCATCCTTATTCCTAATATCTATTTTGTTGTTATGTGCAAAAGCATTTCTAATCACTCGTCCAAACTCCAAAATATCTGGTGGGTTGCTAAGCCCTTTAATATCGGATTTTATGGATTCAAAATAATTTATGAATGTTGATTGGGTGATCGAACTGTAGAAGTATTTAAAGCCTGATATCGTTTTGGCCGGCTCTTTCACTTTCGCAACTACTCCTAACTCAATTTGGGAAGGCCAACTATTCTCCATTATCTTCGAGTAGGTATCGTACGGAAAAAACCTGTATGTCACGTTGGTTAATTTTCCAACAAAAACAAACGCTTCATTCTTCTCATAGGGTTCTGCAAAACCTTTCCTTATTGAGTCCCTCACCAAGTTAACAGAAGCCAATGAACTAAAGTAAGTCACTGCTCCATCAAAGAACCTGTGGCTTTTTGTAAAAAGAATTTTCTCTTTCATATATCTCTTGAGTGTATGTCCTTATAAAAATACTAAAACCTCAGGTTATGTAGTCCGCTCTGCAAGATCGATGAGAAAAAGGTAAGCACGTTTTTTTGAAGGGCAAGTGCTTTGGATGTGGGTGGGATTCGCGCGGCATTTGCACTTCAAAAAAATGATGCAAGCCCACGTGCTACCTTTCGAACTGGCGGTGATCCCGGACTGGCGCCGCTAAGGGTGCGGTTTCAAATACGTTTGCATCTCCTCATATTCCAGTTGGGTTAACGTTACTGTAAAGCCACTGCCCAGAGCTCTGGGGTTGAACTTCCTGGACAAGCTCTTAACGTATTCCTTTAGTCTCTCTAACTCCTTCTCCTTTTTCTCCAACTGGATTATGTACTCGGTTTCTTTGGAGGCAACCCGGGTTTTAATGTTGTCCTTTTCAATCCTGGATGCCGAAGGCTGGGAACTCTCTTTCGATAGCTGGGGCAAACTTCTCACAGTATCCACCAGGAGAGAGATGCTTGCATCCAACTTACCAACCAAAGGTCTTAGATAATCGGATTCTTGTTTTCTCATGAATGAGATGAAGGTGTTCCTGAGCTTTTTCATTTCCTCTGCCGGTGCTTCCACGCCTTCCATTTCGGCCGGATTGTACCCGGACTTTTCAAAATACTCTACTGCATCGTGAATAAATTCGTATTCGTACCGGTCGAACTTTTCAGCTAATTTCTTGACTGTCTTTTTGGTTGGTTCCGCGACCCATAATTGAACAAGGCCTTTTCCGTTGTTTGTCTTCATAGTTTAAAAAATGGATACAAAAATGTGATATCTGTAGCTGTTATTTACACTGATTTCGATGATTAATTTAAGAGTATCACATTTTTTTTGCTTTCATATCACATGCTCAAAAAATTAACTCGTTGACCCTGTTGTATTTAGACCCTATCAGGGGTTAAGAATCACGCTCTGCGTGATTCCATCTTGCTCTAAATACTGTATTCTGTTCTCCGCTGTTTTTCTCTTTCACTGTAGAGAGTTTTAGGCCTCCCAAAACACGTCTTGTTATTACTGTATTCAGTGCGGCTGATGGGCAGTGGATTTGCGCGGATATTTTACATAATGTGCTTATACAACCCGCAGGTAAAAAACTTTAGGCCTCTTTCATCCCGAGGAGTTGTATCAAGATCACATTATGTAAATTAGCTTGGGAGGGTTTTGGCTGGCGCATTTTTTTGCTTCACTCTTGCCAGTCGAAGCTGCTGCATTTATGAAGGTGGTATGCAGCTCTTTGACTTTTTGTTGTTGGATCTTTGTCAGTTACTCTTCACTTGAAAACAAAAAGACAAAGTGCTGCACGCTCGTCGGCATGGGCAAAAAATGTGACAGCCAAAACCCGGGCGCGTTGGGTGCGCGTGGGCTACCTATTTTGTCTGAACCCGATCTTTCGCATTGGACCAGTCTTGGGGCTCAACAACTCTTTCAGGTAATCAAAAATCAGCTTGATGTCATCATCTTGTCGAACTGCATTTCTCTCCAGTTGCTCTAATTTCAATAAAATGTCCTTATGGGTAAGTACCAGTTCTCGCAGCCTGGTGAAAATGCGAATAATCTGGATATTAACTTCAATGGCTCTTTTACTACTTAACACACAAGACAGCATGGTAACCCCTTGCTCGGTAAAACAAAACGGAGCGTAGCGTAAGCCTTGGCGATCATCTGCTCCCGTGACATTTTCCTTGCGCCATTGTTCAAACTCACTCTTGTTCATCTCGAACATAAAGTCTTGCGGAAACCTTTCACTATTGCGTCTTACCGCTTGCTTTAAAACCCTGGTCTCCACTCCGTAAAGTTCTGCAATATCCCGATCCAACATCACTTTCTGTCCCCGGATCAGGTAGATTTTATTCATTACAACTTCATCAGGTATGGCCACGCCCTTTGTCATTTGCTTTTCATAATTAGTTTCTAAAATATCTACTAAAAATTGGAGATCACAATTTGTGACCTCCAATTTTCCTGATTTGCTATCCCAATGGATGGAACTTGTTCACTTCCTCACTCAGTCCCTCCATTTCACTTTGCTGGTAAGCTTCTGTTGAACTGATGTAACGATGCCCGGCCAGGTATTGCACTTCTCTCAGGTTGTAAAGTCTCAGCCACTTCACGATCACACTAGCCCGGATCTGTTTTGGATTCACGATGCCTTTGTACTTCCGGGCTACCTTGACCATCATGTAGTGGCTAAAATTTCCAATGTCGTGACCGCCATCTGGACCAACAAAAAGTTTATCCGTTGTTACATAGGACCGTTCAAGCATCTCCTTTCTGATTTGTAAAAGGTAATCATACATCTCCAGCACCTGGTGCGATTCAAGTTGCAGTGTTCGTGCATTGCCTCTCCGACTTGCAGGGATCTCGATCTTACCTTCTTTTATCTTCACGTCCTTTACTTCCAGTAATGCAAGCTCTTGTGTCCTCACACCTTGATAAATCAGTAAGCCTAACATTACTTTGTCGCGCTTGTCGGTGGGTGTATTCGGTTCAAAACTATTGTAGATCGCGTGAAGCTGCTCGGGCTGGAAGATGTGGTAAAGTGTTTTTCGTTTCACGCCCTGGACCTTGATCCCTGCTACTGGGTTAATCTCTACTTGCCTCTGCTCGATCTGGTAATCATAAAAGTGTTTGACCATGCCGAGGTAATTCTGGATCGTGCGTTGAGTAACTTCTTTTTTCTGGCAGTGCTTCATATAGGCCAGCACGTCGGTGTAGATCGCTTGCTCGGGCTCGATCGATTGTTTCTTCAACCAATTCAAAAACAGGTTCACTGCTGTCTCACAGCTTTCGATACTCCCTTTCGTCAGGTCTTGCTTTTTCAGGTAATCATTAAAACTCGTCTTCATGGAGTTGGACTTTTGCGTATTTCTTTGCGTTAGCAAAGGGCTGTTCTTCTTTTTGCTCTACTCCGGCCAGGTGTGTGTAGATCTGTGTTGATTCGAGTGTGCTGTGTCCTAAAAGCCGTGCAATGTTTTCTAGCTTCATCCCCGCTTGTAGCAAGTGCGTGGCAATGCTGTGCCTGAGTGTGTGCAGTCCGATTTCTTTTTCTATCAGGTCTTCGTTTCCGGTTAGGTGCTGCAAGTATTTTAATCTTAGCAGTAGCGTCTGGCCATTCACTCGCCTGGAGTAGTAAGTGAGGAACAAAGCGTCTGATTTCCGGTCTTGCAATAATTCAGGGCGATAGTCATAAATGTATTCCTGCAGGTATTGCAGCGATGCCTTACTGATCGGCACGAACCGCTCTTTGTAATTCTTCCCCTTGCGCACGTGGACGATGCCCCGGTCAAAGTTGATATCGCCTACATCCACATTCACCCCTTCATTTCTTCTCAGGCCGCAACCGTAAAAGATGGCAAGCATGGCCCGGTCCCGGGACTGCAACGCTTCTACCGTTCTGTCCGGCAGGTTGGGCTTGTTGTAGGGGACCTTGTGGGTGACTTTAAAAAGCAGTTGGATTTCTTCTTCGGTAAGGACCTCTATTGTCTTTTTATCTTCTTCTTCATTGCGGATCGGTAACTCAGGTAGGGTGAGTCTTCCAACTTGCCGGAGGTAGTCTGTAAATTTTCGCAATGACTGGATGTGTTTATTCAGGTGGTTGTTGCTAAGCCCGCCACCCCGGCGCATGTTGCTCCGCTCTTTCAACTGCTCGTAGTAGGCTTTAATATGTTTGTTGTCCAGGTCCTTGATATTGTCGATGCCATGTCCTTCCAGGTAGTAAAGAAGTTCACGCACCTGGTTAGGCATGTTGTAGACCGATACCGCAGCATAGCCCAGCACGTCAAGCCATTCTCTAAAGCTCTTCTCTAAGTAGCGGAACGATGGATTTTTTAAAGGTAAATTTTTCATCCTGATACCCCTTTTGTGATCTCACTGGCTCACACTTCCTAACTTACTGGCAGGCTTCTTTTTAGGTGAGCCATTTTTAATCTGGCTCACGGATGGCTCATTGGTGCTCAGCCCTCTTAAGATTTCATCGAGCATACCGTCGATGTGCTCATGCAGCTTCGCGTATTCTTCGTAGCTCACCACCTCGTACTGATAGCCTGCATTCTTCCTTCCGGCCTTCACACGGATCATTCCACAGCCTAGCAGTTCGTTGTTGTAGCGCCTGAGCGTTGTTCCTTTGATGCGCAAGTGCTGGCGGATCTCCCGGTTCGTGTAATCGCTTTGCTTGTTCTCTTTCAGGTAGTCTTTCAGTTTTTCGAAGTAGCCGCGGGTAGCCCCGTTCAGCTCGTCTGATTTCCGAAGCAGGATTTCCTTCATCAGCTTGTTGGCTTCTGCAATATCTTCCAGTGTGGTTTCGATGTATTCTTCTCCGCTCTCCTGGTCGTACTTCTTTTCGCGCTGGTACTGGTGATAAAAAGTTATCATTTCAACAAAGGCCAGGTAATGCGCATTCGTTCTCCGGGGTTTAAAGACTTCATCCGGGATTTTTAAAGACTCAGCAAAGGGATTCCGGATTTGTACGGGCTGCAGGATGCGCTGCATGTTACAGAACTGCTTGATGATTTTCTGCTGCTCAGTGGCATCGATTTTCCCTGCGCTCAGTTTACGCTGGTAGTCCATAATCCTTTCATCCTGCTCTTTGCTTTCATCGATGTAGATCAAAAACGAGCGGTTGGCATTGTCCTCATAGATACTTTCTTTGGTCGTACAGCCGGCAATGGTTACCGGACCTTCTACTACCAACTGGATGGATTTGGTTTCTCCTTTCGTGTTCTTAAACGGGACCGTGCGGATGATCTTCCGCTTGCTCTGTAATTCACGGATCGGGAACAGTGCGCTTTCCGCTCCGTCCAGATCTTCGATCAACACGACTTTGTGCCTCAGATCATATCTTCCAAAGTAGTAGATCGCTGCTGCCGTCAGGCTCGTGCTTTCCATCTTGTCTTCTTCCGGGATCAGTGCGCTCACCTTTTCCTGTAAATGCGTCTTGCCGATTCCTGAACTCCCAAGGCTGATCACATGCAGCGGGGTTTCTCTTTTCCGGCTGGTAAAGATCAGGTACATCAAGAGGCGATTATTTTCTTCTCCGATCACACCGGCTTTACCAATGTCTTCCCTTGTTCGCTCGATCAGGTTCGGAGCGCTCAGGTATAGCCGGTCTTGCTCCTGTTCCTCTTGCGTTAATATTTTTCGCTTATCATTTTGATGTGCGCTTTGCCGTTCGATTTCATCAAGCCTGTATTGTTCAAGTAAATCAGTCAGGTCCGTAAGCGCTGCCGTGATTACGCTCGTGCCGATCTCCAGTTTCTCAGCCACTTTCCGCACCAGCTTCTCTACCTGGGTGTCGTTGTACAAGTCAAGGTTGTGCCGCAAGCTCAGGTGCTCGACCTGGATTTTCAGTGTCGTCCTCATTCTGTCCAGCCCTTCCAGCCTTACCCCGCCCAGAACGGTAATTTGCATTCCACCGTATTTGTACCTGATGTGTTCCGCGTTAGTGATGTCCAGGCTCCTTTTCGTAGACAGTTCCATTTAGTTGGCTTGTTTAAGTACCGAAGCTTTCGGCGCGGATCCGTTAATCGATTAAAATATGAAGATAATTGAGAGCATACATAGTTCCAATACTTTACCTTCTTTTTCCTTTCAGGTATATTTGTAAGCGTCCGGTGAAGTACAGGTGCTTAATGTCCTTAAAATATCTTATTCAGATGCCGGTTGGAGTCCAGTTGTTGGGAAGAAGTTGTTCCAGTTTA
>JAYVXP010000052.1:0-2526 GCA_043785125.1 Bacteroidia bacterium | reverse complement strand
CCAGGTCAATGGAAAGAATTCGGACCTCCAGCACATCGCCGGGTTCTGCTTCCTCAATATAGATAGGTCCGGTGAGTACATGACCGCCGGGTCCACGGTCTTTGATAACTTGCACATCCCGCAATTCCTTTTCGACTTGCTCCGCCGGAAGTCCTGCACCTTCCAGTCGCTCGGGGGTGGAGGTAATGAGTGTGTGTACCTTCAGATAATCTCCGGATTGAATGCGAAGGGAAGGCGGCATCTCCGACCAGTAGTGACCCCACGCCACAGTCGTTGGAGACGGATTCAATACATGCGGATTCGATGCAGGTCCTTTTTTCTGTGCTGCTAATGAAAGCGATTGTGCGACGAGGATAAGGGTTGCGAGTGTTTTGAACGTGGATGCAGAGAGCATAGCTTCATTCTTATTAGTTCAACTGTAAGATACCGGAATTTCTCCGATCATGCAGCGGTCATGCCATTCTCCTAGGCTATTCAAATAAGTTATTGACCCCGGCACCTTCTCCGGAAGATAAGTAAATGGAGTTTTTAGACCCAACCATTGCGGAGAAGACTTTGATAAAAGAATAACGGGAAATGTGAAGGGAAAGCTTGTTATATCGAATAGACACCAACCGTTAACTGAATAGCGAACAGTGTCAAAGCCGTATTCAATGCCTAAAATACCTTTCGTAGTTGGCACGGGTGGTAATGCCAATGGGACCTTCATAAATGCCACCTACATTTCCCATGTCTTCCACCAATACTTCCAATGTATTGGCGCCATTTCTTTTCAAAGCATTGGGAGGAATATTGTAGGACCGATTCTGTAAATAGGATTGACTGCTTCCAAAGGGCCTGTGATCGTCGGTGCTCCCGATCAACTGGCCATTGAGGTATGCTTTATCAAAATCATCAATCTTTCCCAATAGCAACACGAGTGGTTCGCTCGTAAAGTTTGAAGGAATCGTAAACGTGCGTTTATACCATCCAAATCCATCGTACCTGGAATATCCCTGATGTTCCCAGGCATCTGGCACCATAAGTTTTTTCCACCCGGTCTCTTTCTTAACAGGATCACCTGACCAACTTGTAGTAAACGACCAAATCCCTTGCAGATCGATCAGTAGTGCCTTGTTTTTCTCCTCGCGGAAAATCCCCAGGTCTCCTTCAATAATTCCACCTCCCTGGGTAACATCAAATACACGGATGGCTATTGTATTCTCCCCCTGAAAATTTATGACTGCTTCAGGCAAAGCATACTTGCGCTCGCTGTTGTACGCAGTCTTAAATTCAGGAGGCATGGACCCGGAGAAGCCTATGAGTTTACCATTTATGTATACTTCATCACAATCATCGATAAATCCCAGGCCTACATAATAGCTTTCATTTTTATCAAGTTTTCTTCCATCAAATTTTTTCCGATACCAGGCAAACCCATCATAGCCGTTAAAGCCTTCATCTTCCCAAGGAGAGGGGGCTTGGATAAACTCCCATTTTGAATCGTCAAAATCGGGTACTGCCCAAAATGACTTGTCGTTGATGTGAAATTTCCAGCTACCCTTCAGGCTGATCACCTGCGAATGCAAGGAGGTAGAAAACAAAAGGAGGGTCAGAAGGAGCGAACCGGCAAGTCTCACTGTAATGTTTTTTTATAAAAATACATATTGTTTGAAAAAAAGGTGGAATGACACGAAGTCACCCACCCTTTTCACACGTTACCCACTAGTTTAAACCCAAACTAGTAAGAATTAGAAGCAACCAAAGGATGGTTGTAAGACGTTTTCTCCAGGAGGGGCGTGTAGGTCAGACCATCCCTCGATTCCGTGAGTTTGTAGGTCACAGACATCGTTGCCGTGCTCACCTCTACCCAGAAGTTTCCACTGCTCAGTTTGCGAACATTATATTTCTTTGAAAAACCATTGTGGAATGTCCCGCCTTTTATTTTATCTAAAGCAAGCTCGCCCTCTTCATTATAGAATTTCACATTTACCGATTGATCCGTATCATAGGCGAACAGAACTTTCAAAATTCCTTTTTGGGCGGTTGGTAGAATTTTGACGGCGGGATCATCGATTTGCTGCGCGTTGACAGGGATGATGGATGTGCTGAGGATTAACAATCCGGCGGTGATGAGTGATTGAATTTTCATAAATTATTTGTTTATAACTGTTTTAATGATCTACAGTTCAAATAACGGACTACTACGAGCCCAAGATGTCATCGCCCGGTAAACGTTTGTAACAAGATGTCACAGGGTGCAAATGGATGGCGGGGAGGAGTCTAAAGGACCAACTTGTATCCCGACCCGTGGACGGTGAGGATAATTTTCGGATGATTTGGATTTAATTCAACCTTTTGTCGCAACCGGGCGATGAAATTATCCACGGTGCGCGTAGTAAGTTGCTCTTCGTAGCCCCATACATGTTCAAGCAAATCATAACGACTTACTACCCGGTTTTTATTCTTGTACAGGTAGGAGAGTATTTCAATTTCCTTATGAGATAATTTGACCTCTACACCGTTCTCTTCTGTTTGGAAGGCAGT
>JAYVXP010000051.1:0-2530 GCA_043785125.1 Bacteroidia bacterium | reverse complement strand
CGAAGAGATAATGAATTCGTAAATCTCTCCCAGATTTCAGGAAGAGGGATCACCGTGGTAAAATTATGAGTAGAAGAATTATTTCTATCCTTGCTTGTATTGTGGCAACCACCTTTGCCACGGCGAGTGAATTCTGGCTTGAACCCAAAAAATTTCACTATGCGATCGGGGAAGAAATGAAGATTGATTTCAGAGAGGGGGATGGCTTTACCGGCGAACTCTGGGACATGAAGGAGCATCGGGTGGAGTGGATGCAATGGTATTCATTGACCGGAACAAGAGACCTGATTAAAACAGTGAAGCCAACGCATGGAAACAATATCATGCTGAAGTTTCCAGTTGAGGGAACCCAGGTCCTGGTTCTGCGAAGTCAGGGCACGCTCAGGAACTGGAGTGGAGATCAATTCGGTGCCTACCTGGAAGAGCACGAGCTGAACGAAATTCTTGAATTGAGAAAGAGGACCACCAGCCTTGGCGATTCAATAAAAGAAAGCTATACCCGGTTGGCGAAGGTGTTGGTGCAGGTCGGCGACAGAACGGATGATGCGTATAAGAAAAAGACAGGTTTGCGCCTGGAGATTATTCCAACCAAAAATCCTTACGCACTCAAGACCGGTGATTATTTGTCCTGCCAGGTTTTGTTTGAAGGAAAGCCGATGGCGCATGCGCTTGTGAAAGTATGGAGCCGACTGAACCATACGACTTTCCTGCAAAATATCTATTCCGAAAAAGACGGAACGATTGTGTTTCCCATCAGTACGAAGGGAGCGTGGATGGTCAGTACGGTTAAAATGATTTCGTCAGAAAAGCCTGGTGTGGATTGGGAGAGTTTGTGGGGGAGTTTGGTTTTTGGGATTTAGGAGACAGGTCCGCAAATTATAAACACATAGGCCAATAGGTATTATGAACACTATTGTTTCTAATGCTCCTATATGCTTTAAAAATTCATTTGCTGGCCAATGCGAATAAGAGGAATAGATTGAATTGCGATCGCTAATCCCGCGACGCCCTCCTAAACATAGAACAACGTCGGGAGCTTCAAGGGTACTCTATCACTTTGTTTTTAGGAGGATCAATTGGATTTATGAAATGGATAGTCGTGGTATTCGCCTTTCACTTTTCGACTTTAGCATTCGGTCAGGAGATTACTAAAGAATTTATCGATTCATTTGGTAAAAAATGTGTACCGGAGGTTGGAGATTATTATTTAGTTGGAAAGAAAAACAAGAATAGTTTTTTCTGTGACACCCTGAAATCCTACTATGCTCTGTCCCATCACGTCCGGTCAATTGAATTAAGAGATCAATTTGGCAACCGGATGGGTGTTTGTGAATCATTTTACGAGAACGGTGATCTCAAAGCCAGGACACGGCATGATAGGAACTTCGGGAAGGGAGTTGATGACCGCAAAGATTCAATTCAATATACCATTCTTGAGTTTTATGATTCATTGGGTCACGCCCAGGTAAAAAACGGAGAAGGCTTTGTCAGCGGTATGCTGGATTTCATGAAGGAGCACGGCAAAGTAGTGAATGGTTTGCGCGATTCAGTCTGGACAACTTATTATCACAATGGAAAGGTGTACGCTTATGAAAGTTGGCAGGCAGGGCAATTGATCGATGGGGTAAGCTATGATGAATCCGGAAATGAGTATTATTATAAGCAACTGCAGGTGTTGCCTATCCCGGCGTTGGGCATCCAGGAATTTAATAAGCAGACATCTCTAAAAATGGTTTATCCAAAGGAGGCACAAAGGAGAGGAATTCAGGGAAAAGTGATGCTGGAAGTAATGGTAGAGAAAGATGGCGCCATTTCTTCACCGAACGTGGTGCGTGGTTTGGGATTTGGTTGTGATGAAGAGGCGCTCAAGGCGCTGTCCTTCTCCGCGCCATGGATGCCGGGTAAGTTAAGAGGTCAGCCTATTGATTATAAGATGGTCGTTCCCATTATTTTTAAACTCAATTGAAAAACGGATATGGATTCAATCAATTCAGACAAAGCCCCCGAGCCTGTAGGTCCTTATCCCCACGCGCGCAGGGTCGGGAATTTATTATTTTTATCAGGGGTAGGTCCCCGAAAGCGGGGTTCAAAAGAAATTCCGGGTGTCACTCTGGATGAAGACAGAAATATTATTGCTTATGATATCGCCGAACAATGCCATGCTGTTTTTCAAAATGTGCTGCATGTCCTGGAAGCATCCGGCTCAAAGTGGGAGAACCTGGTCGATGTTACAGTCTTTCTCACCGACATGAAAAAGGATTTTCAGGTCTTCAATAAAATCTATTCGGAATATTTTGTAGAAAATCAACCCTGCAGAACAACGGTAGAAGTCAATGCACTGCCCACTCCGATTGCAATAGAATTGAAATGCGTGGCGTCGATGGAATAAACAATCCAGAAAGGATGAAATTGAACCAGAATTTCCTTCTACACAGAAAAACTTTCACCACAACCGCAAGTTCTCGAGGCATTTGGATTTATGAACTGGAATCCCTTTCCATTAAGCCCGTCAGAAAAATCGAGTGTGGTG
>JAYVXP010000050.1:0-24385 GCA_043785125.1 Bacteroidia bacterium | reverse complement strand
GATTTTGAAAAATGAAAACTTCCAAACATTATATTTAGAGGGTTTTAATGACTCCTGATGATCAAGCAGTCGGGGTGAGATAACGATACCCCACCGGCTTTAAATATTAATGATCAGTCTGTTACAAACTTTTCAAGAACGCGGGACACAAATAGGGCACAGAATTGTTAAAGTGCTTTGTATTTATTTGTGTTTCCGATGTGCTGCGTAAAGATAATAAATGATTTTAATCAGGACCAAATCTTCCAAAAATTCCGACCGGTAAAAGCTAGGAAATTATTTGAGCGTGACAATTTGTGTTCGATTTTCAAACCGAAACAAGTGGCCGTAAGCTCCGCTACTAAGCGACGTTCGCATCATGATCTGATACGCCGGCACTGGCTTATTGTCCTTTCTGCAATACAAACGCCTGCGGTTAACAACATTTGCGATTAGTTGTGTATCAGCGGATCTCGACGGCCGAGAAAGCAGAACTACCGCAATAGCCTCATGAAGCTTCAATACGTTGTTCATTTTCTGGTAGGGTTTGCATCAAACGGCTTAAGAAATGAGTTTATTGTTTTTACAATTCGCTCTCGTCTATATTTAATAAACTCGTCAAAGTTTTTGACCTCCCATAGGTTGGAATCTGAGGGTAGCAAATGACTCTCAAGCACATCTTCTCGCTTTTCTATTATTTTTGGTAGGTACGTTGAAGGGGCCTTGTCACTGATGTTACGATTTGTTCGGCCCCCTATGAATGCCAAATTTGCAATCTCATTGATCTCGCGTCTTTCCTTTCCTGCCTTCTTCAGCAAAGCTTTGGGAAAAATGTGATGAAACTGAAGGGCATGGGCTTTTCCATAAAGACGTTCTGAAATTGCCATGCCTGTCGACCAATCTTGAATCCCCTGTTGCTTGGCGATCATAAAAAGTAAACTGAAGTAGGCACTGCGTCGTCCTTTTCCTGAAATTTCATCAACTGACACGCCAAAGTCTCTAACATGTCCCTTGAGCGTCGCCAACAGCTGATCCAGGTCTTGAGTTCTGTTAAGAACCGATATGTCAACGTCCAGAACAGTTTCAGATGATGTACTAAAGTGCCCTTTCATGTGTGCAACATAGAACCACAGCATGACTTTCTTTTCCTCAGCTTTACTTAGCCGTTCTTTTTTTTGAACAACATAGTACGCGATTGGTATTAGGAGATAGGACGACACAAGCAGGTTTAGATTGTCAACTCTTGCGTTGTTCCTTATGAGATTAATCGCAAAGCTCAGACCAGCCTTAGCCTTCTCCCACGCTGCCTTCAAAGTGGCTAAAGGAATTTTGTTAACGGTCTTGAACTTGCTTTGATTTGTCGCAAATACTATCAGGGATTTGACCAGCACCCCGGAATCCAAGAGGTAGTCCTGATTGTTCTCAAAAGTGCTTGCAAACGAGTCGATGTCTGTAATAAAGCCCTTCCATTTCGAAGTTATCTGCGCAAGTGCAAGATCTGAGCCCCGCAATTTTGCACCTAAAGAGTTGACCCGAACAAATATCTCTGTCACTTCCGCATACGACAAACGTTTGTCTAGGATCTGCATCACATAGGGATAGTCCTCAATTTTTTTCAGATTCTTGATCCGTTCCGAGTACTTGTCCCAGTTCGGATCGTCAGAATTGATTTTTAGTGGTCTTAACAGCTGCGCCTCAGTTTTGTTGAACACCTCAGATACGGATACCCAATTAGGGTCATTTTTTAACGAGCGTGTACCAACAACAAAAGTTCTTTTCCGAACCTCCTCCATTACGTCTCTTTCATCATCAGTGCCACTGTCATCTTCGTCATCATCATCTTCGTCATCGTCTTCAT
Source organism: Bacteroidia bacterium (assembly GCA_043785125.1). Classification (GTDB taxonomy): domain Bacteria; phylum Bacteroidota; class Bacteroidia; order Cytophagales; family Cyclobacteriaceae; genus ELB16-189. Next base: position 22,548 of record JAYVXP010000050.1, on the reverse strand, counting down.
CTGCCTCCGTAAACTCGTCACTGAGTGTGTCAGGATGATTCAGGTTGAAGAGGATTTCTATGGGCTTCTTCTTGTTCCGTACAATAATTGGTTGCCCAGAGAGGATAGCAGTAAGACTGGTTAGCCGTTGTTGTCCATCCAAAAGGAGTAGTTTGCCCGACACAGAATCTGATTGTACGCCTCCTACCTGTAAGCTTCTATCTTGAAGGGTAGGGTCTGCCTCCCAGACAAGTATTGCTCCCGAAGGATAACCACGGTACAGGGAATCGAGGAGATCTCTTACTTTTACGCCTGTCCAAACGTATCGACGTTGCATTTCGGGAAGGGCAAGTTCTCTCGACAGAACTTTGTCAACTAGTTGGCGGACTGAAATGTCTTGCTTAGGCATGTGGCTTGATTCATTGTGATTTGATTCAGAGATAAATAGTTATTGGGCCTGGTAAGACTGATCAGGTCTTTGTCCTAAGTGTCATGTCGATAGTATGAAGAAAATGTAGCGTCTGGCGAAGGACCTCAAGGTCTTCAGGGCGAATTCCATCCGGATCGAAATGCATAACATCATTTCTAATTTTTCGAACCTCTTCAAGTCGTTTTGCAAAGATGACCCGATCAATGCTGAGTCCAAGTTTTGCAAAAAGCTTTGGGTTCTCCGCTATCCTCACATAGTCGCCAAACGCTAGCTCCGACAGCGAGTTGATTTCCTGCAGAGTTCCACTCCTGGAGCTAAGCGCAATGAGATCCTCAGCGCTGAATTTTTGATCAAACAGCTTCCTAATGTGATTCTCGATTTGCTCAACTATCAGGAAGGGTTCGGCCATGGAGACAAACTGTTCACCTAGGTCTGTTGCAGTCACAATTCCGCTAATTACACCGTCCTTTTGTTTTACAAGGACAACCTCCTTGTCAAGAATGATCTTAAACGCTTTGAACAAAGGCTCGTCGTGGTTAAGAATAATAGCCTCGTCCTTACAGTCAGCAACTGTCTTACATTTCTTGCCTAGAGCAAGTGCTTGACCTATCGACTTCCAGCTTACGATGCCATCCACAGACCTTTCGCCCGACATAATCGGTAGTTGTGAAAAATTGTGATAGATCATCAACGTAACCGCCTCATCTAACGGCATATCTCTGGATGCAACAACCAGTCCAATGCCCTCGCCAGCTTGCTTAATTGCATTGAGATTGGCAGCCCTTAATATACTGAGACGAGGAGTTGGGTCTCTGTTGGTCAAGGTTGAACCGGGCTTGCCGGCCATGACTTTGGGTTTTGGCCGAATTTCAATTTGGCCATAGAACCACGCACTGCCAAAGTCAGGCTCACAAACTACATCATAGTCCTCAAGCAGTTTGTTTACGGCTTCTATTACTCTCCACCCACGCTTTGACGCACCCACAGCTTGGAGGGCGATATGTGGGTAGGTTGTGACTGGTTTCCTAGTCCTCTTAACGTTCTCAAGAATATCAACGAATGAGTGTGATTCATCTGCCATTATAATCTCAATATAGCACACCAACTGGCCAAAACCCAAACAAGATCAACTACCAGAAAATGGGTACTAATCTCCCAAGAGCGTGACCTGCGTTGCAATTCAAAAAATTCGTCGCTAAGCAGCCAGCAACTATAGCCAACCTACTATGAGAGTATCTGCTCCAGTTTCCCCTTCCACTTCTCCCAGGCCGGCATTACCTTGTTCAGCAGCTCATGAAACCCACGTCCATGATTCGGATGGACTAGGTGACATAATTCATGGGTCACCACGTAGTCGATACACTTTCCTGGGGCCTTAATGATTTCAGGATTGAGGATGATGTTCCCAGATGGCGTGCAGCTTCCCCAGCGCCTGGACATTCTTCTGATGATCAAAGGTGGTCTTTCCAATTGATGCCTCTTAAATTTCGAAAGTGATTCTTTGACGGATTGCTCAAACCTTGTCTGAGCGTGCTTGTAATACCATCCCGCAAGTAATAATTTCACAGACGCTGCGTCGTTTGGTTTTTCCACCAAAACAATCAAGTCCGGCCCACGCAGTATAACGGATGGTTTATCAGACTTCCTCACACGGAGAACATATCTGCGCCCGAGGTAATAGTGAGACTCGCCTGAGATGTACTCGCGTTTAGGAGTTCTCGGCAGGAATTCTTCAAAATATCGCTGATGCTTTCTTATCCACTTAGCTCTTTTGAGGATTTTCTCCCGAATATCTTCTTGACTTGATCCCTTTGGCGCAACCACCCTGACCGAAAGATCTGGATGAACTTCTATTGCCAACGTTTTGCGATCTGAAATTGAAACAGAATAACGGATGACCGTCGTACCATACCTAACCGTGCGGCCCATCAGTAATTGTTCTTGGCAATCTTTAAACAATGCACCAGGATCTCATCGATCTCTTCAAACGTAATCTCAATGCCGAGATCCTTCCTGTGTTCCATCAGGAAGTCCTCAATCTGATTTTCCATCCGTCGTTGAACATCAAGATTTCGTTTCCAGTCACGTATGGTCAGCTTCTGTACAATCTCATTGATCTTCAGCGCAGCTTGCCCAAGCGATTGCCCATTTGTGTCGATCTGCCCACTTCCGTGTGACTTCTTCAAGACCTCGGACAATGCGCCAAAAAAAGCCCGTGCCTCCCTGTTGTTCTTAACAACCTCCGGAATGCCATTGTCTGCTCCCGTTTCAAGTTGCGTTCTTGCACCGAGCACTTTTTCCAGGTACTCTTTTTCTGTCAGTCGTCCCAACTGAAACTCGACAATGATCTCTTCAAGCATCTCCGAGAAGCGTTTATAAAACGCAGGATCTTTTTCCATGTTCTCCGTGGCTACTCTCTTCATTTCGTGGGCAATCATATCGGCCTTTGATGCCGGCGTCTTGCCGTATTCTGCCAGCGCCTCGTTCACCATGCTCTGATCGAAAATGTTTACTTGCTTCGTAACATATTCAATTGCATGCGCCTCCACGTACGTGTCCATCAGCTTACGAATGCGGGGCTCGTACTCTTTATAACTCACTACTTCCGCGTATCGTTGCTGTACAGACATACGCATTTTTTGGAAGGACTTCAACTCATCCTTGAACTTCTGAATTTCTGTTTCGGCGAATGCTTTGTAAAACTCATCCGACGACAAACCAACTTGCAGGGACCGAATGAACGAAGACAGTCTTTCGTAAAAATCATCCCTTAGGTCTTTGGGACTTAGATGCCGCTCCATCGCCTCCAGGTCCTTCTTGTTCTTCACTTCCCGGAAGATATCCCATAGGTCTGCGAGCAAAGCGGGAACTCGTCGGATTTGTTCCTTTATATCCACCACGGTTCCCTTCACGTCCTCCTCATCGAAACCTTCAAACGCGCTGTAGTGCGTCAATGCTTCATCCAGCTTTCCCAGAATGCCGACGTAGTCGATGATATATCCAAACTCCTTGCCCTCGAAAAGCCTGTTCACACGCGCAATCGCCTGCAGCAGGTTATGCTCGACCAATGGCTTCGCCAGATACAGGACAGTATTCCGCGGTGCATCAAAGCCAGTAAGAAGCTTGGCCACGACAATGATAATTTCTACTTCATTCGTTTCGGTATTGAACCGATCGACTGTATCGCGCTCATATTCCTCCTGCGACCGATACTTTTCCATCAGTTGCTTCCAGTACACTTTAGCTTCGCTACTGGCTTCCTCCCAAACATCTTCATAATCCGTCCGGCTATCCGGTGGCGTAAACACTACTCTTGTATTGATCTTCAGAGTGGGATCGGTTTGTGCCTGAAAATATCTTTGATACCGGATGGCTGTGTCTATTTTGGGAACTGCGAGCTGCGCCTTGAATCCAGTACCCTGCCAATTTTTAGCGTAGTGCGTGGATATATCGTAAGCGACTTCCTCTACCACCTGGATCGATTCATACACTTTTGAGATCGTTGCAAATTTCTTCTTTAGATCTTTTTGCGCTTCTTCGGTCAGTGGTGCCGACAACCGTTCAAACCCTTTGTCGATCTGTTGTTTGTTCACGCTGAGTTTCGCCGCTCGTCCTTCATACAGCAAGGGGAGCACCGACTCATCCCGCACAGCCTGGTCGATGGTGTACTTGTGAATAAACCCACCGAATTTCCGGGCAGTGCTCTTCTCATTCTTCAATAGTGGTGTACCTGTGAACCCAATGTAACAAGCATGCGGCAGCATATTTTTCATCTTGCCATGGGAGGTACCGTACTGGCCCCGATGGCTTTCGTCCACGAGGACAAAAATATTCTGTGATTCATCCTTGAAATCCTTTCTTTTCAGAGCTGTCTGGAACTTGTCGATGATCGTTGTGATATTCTCGTTGCCTTTGTCTTTCAACAATTCGATCAGGTCATTGCCTGATTGGGCTTTCTTCACATTCTTTCCGCAGTTCTCAAACGTCTTAAAGATCTGCTTGTCCAGGTCAATACGGTCTGTGACGATGATCACTCGCGGATCATTGATCGCATTCTCTAGCGCAATACATTTGGACAACATCACCATGGTGAGCGACTTTCCACTGCCCTGAGTATGCCAGATAACACCACCTTTGCGATTGCCATCTGTATCGACTTGTTGGATCCGACGCAGTGTTTCTTGAACAGCGAAGTATTGCTGGTAACGAGCAATCTTCTTTTCCGCGCCGTCGTACACAACAAACTTGTACACAAGGTCCATGAGACGCTTTGGTTCACATAAGGAAGTGAGCACCCGGTCTTGTTCAGTCGGTAAACGGTCCTCTGGGGCTGTCCCGTTGATTTTTCCTTTTAGTAGCTTTTGAACCAAGGATTCATTGTCCTCCTTCCAGACCGACCAGAATTTCGCGCTGGTTTCCGTGGCGGCGTATTTTACGATGTTAGGCTGAACAGCGAGCAGCAATTGCGCATAGTGGAACAGCCTGGGGATTCCATCGTCTTTTCTTTGATTACGAAGTTGCTGGGAGATGGCTTCATCGATGGAAAGATTCTTGTCGCGGCGTTTGTTCTCAACAACAACAAACGGGATACCATTGACAAACAGGACGATATCAGGGCGGCATTGCTTTTTAATGCCATCCACGCAAAATTCATCGGTGACGTGGTATACATTATTCTCCAGATTCACCCAGTCGACATATTTTAAAGTGAAGGCTTTCTGATCGCCCTGGATTGACTCCACAAAACTCTTTCCAAGAGTGATGAGATCATAAATCTTTTCATTGGTTTGGACGAGTCCTTCATCGGGCACGTTTTTCAGCGCAGTGATAGCTGACTGAATACTGCTTTGAGAAAATTTGTAGTCTTTCCCTTTATATTCGAAGCCATTGATGGATTGGAGACGTTCTTCGAGAACATCCTCCAGGATCACGTTGGACAAAATGCTCCCTCTTCCCTTCTCTGCTTGTGAGGGTGGCAGATACTTCCAGCCCAGCTTCTTAAGGATGTTCAGCGCCGGGCGCTGAGAGTCGGTGAATTCGTTATAAACACTCATTTTCTAGACCTCTTTCGTCTCGATGATCTTTGCGTGACCATTCGTAACTTCAATTGTTTCCTGATATTTGTGCCCCTCTGCGTCGTGATAATTCATGGCAAATTTGAAGTGCAGATGTTGCCAGTTGATGTTTGGCCCTGCTCCACTTGGACGAATTTGTAATTGAACACCGCGATCCTTTTCAATTGGATAATTCTTCCAGGTAGGGAGGAATAATTGTTCAATATTTTTCTCTATGACTTCAAATCCATCGACATGGGCGATCTCGCCGCGATTTTCAACTCGGATTGTCATTTCGGTCCCTCCGTGGCTCCCGCCATTTAGCCAAAGCCTCGGCCGAAATTTACTTTTGTAGTCTTTCTCTGCTATTTCAGTAAGCCGCCTAGTTTCTTCCCCTTGGAGACTCTTTAGCAAATTAATTTTGTCTGCCGGTCGAATGGGTGATGACTGAGCCGAGTATCGCCAGTAAATAACAGATTCTGTCAGTACGTCTGGATAAGACTTAAGGCAGACAGTTGGAATTGAAGTGCGTTTTTCAACATATATGATAAAAACGACCTTACTATTGATTGTGATTAGTTTAGTCTTAAATCTGATCGCGGGAGAAAAATAGGTACTAATGTCATTTACCAAATCAGCATTATCAGGAGGGATAAAGCTATTCAAACCCGTTAATTCTCTGGTTCCATCCTTTACCCCAAAAATCAGATAGCCTCCTTCAAAGTTGTAAAGGGCCGCCATTTCCTTGGCATACTTTGCCTTTGCCTCTTTGGATCCATTTTCAAACGACTCCTTGTACTCGATTTTGTCATCCTCAAGTTGCATCACAATACCAGCTGCATCGGTGCCGAGTATTCCACGAAGTATAATATCATCCATCGGTTCCATAACTTACAATAATTTTACTCTCACTCGACCTGTAAGCAATTTTTGCATCAAGCCTTTCTTTTGATCATTAAATTTTCCTTTAGTTCTTATCAGATTGTGAATCCCAATATCAATACCTGTAAGTATGTCTACAATCCTTTGTTGCTCAGATATAGAAGGAGTTGGCACCTGCAATTCTCCATACTCTTGCGCATTGATGCCGGGTTGCCCACTCCTCATAGAAACAACATGAACCCAATTCCAATAGGAATTTGTTTCTGCAAAGAATTTCAAAAAGGCTGGTAGCAATATTTGTTTTTGGGGAGAAAACTTTATTAGGAACCCAGCATAAACAAGTTTACCGTCCTTTTTATCATATAAATATGTTTTTCCTGTCGTATTTCCAGTCCTTGCAAATACGATATCACCATCAGATAAGTAGAATGATTTGCTTTCTGGATTGTTGACCGATACTTTTTCTCCAGAGATATATCTACCTGACTCATCGATATCCGTAATCCTCAAATAAGTTGGTAAACTAGAGTCATATGCTACGGATTCAGCGTTTATCCCATAACAGCCTTTACCATTAATGCAATCAGAAAGCATCTTCAACTTCCACTCGTTTTTTTTAAACTCCTTAAACCTCACCTTCCCGGTCAGCAACACCTGCATCAATCCCTTTTTGAGTTCTTGTTTTTGGGCGATGAGCTGTTCCGTTTTTTCGATCGCACGGTCCCATGTAGAGAAGATGAGGGCGATCTTGCGCTGTTCTGGAAGTGGGGGTAGAGGAAATGGAAATTCACTAACATAGTCCCAATCAGCTCTAGGCATCTTTGTTCCTGTGGACACGTTAGCCGACTGGATAAAACGAGAATGCTGAACGAGATAGAAAAGAAATGCATTATCGCACTTTTTTTTAGTTCCCGTTAATACCCAAACTTCGCTTGAGCATACTCCTGAAAATGTTGCTAGCCAGAATTTTCTTAAGTATGGACGGAGTTTGCCAAACAGAACATGACCAACTTCAAATTTATTCTTGATGCTCTTTTGGGCCCTTATTTGCGTGAAGCCATTTATCCTCCCAGTTCCTTCTTCAAAGTGTTCTAACTCCAAGCATTTGTAATTGGATGAGGAATTTAAAGGATCGATCTTAACCTTATACAATTTTGCAAATTCCGTCAATTCCAGATACTCCCATTTATTAGGGACCCACTTTGCAGCGAACTTTTCATTCTCAGATTTCTTCAAAGTGCTCATACCTTTCCCTTAAGTCCTCCCGCCTCACTTATCTGTTCAAGTAACTTGTCAATCAGTATCCCCACGATAACGTCAATTTCAGCTTTATCCAGGGGTGCATCGTACGAGTAGTTTCTAACTGTCTGATAATCCTGATTAAGCCTTATCGAATATGAAAATTCGCTGAACTGGAATTGCAGCCACGTTGTCATGTAATTGAATGTCAAATTCTTTTTGAATCCCCGCAATTGATAGTTATAATCAATTCCTGACATGAAAAGATTGGTTTCCCTTTTTGCAAGGTTGCCCATGAGCGTGCTTTCAATTTCGGGCCAAGTCGTGTGCTTTGTCGCAACTTGGATGTTACCGCCCCCAATCTGAAGGGTGATCTGGCGATCCTGCTCATTGAATAAGTCTTCCTTCAATATTTCACAGTTCTTCTCCAACTCACGAAGCAGCGGAACGATGCTTTCACTCACTGTTTTCGAGAGAACTTCAGCACCGAGTTTTGTTGTAGCAACATCTCTACCTGTAAGTCTTCTCTTAACCGCTGCTATTTTCCTTTCAATTGGTGAGCCGCCACTCAGGTCGAGCCCAAACGTACGTTCCATTTGAGCGATGAGATCACGCGGGTCCGTCGGACCAGTGCCAAGCGATTTAAAAATTTCAGGGCCCGGCAAATCGGTTTTGGAGTGTTCTACAAACTCATACAAGTCATTACGCACGGTATCCGGAAGTTTAATTGAAGTTTCTTCCGTCAGCGTAAGCGCCATCCTGAACACATCGTGCTTGTGCTTCTTGATCTCCTTATCAGAAACCTCCTCTTTGTTTTTCTTCCTTTCGGTAAGGTCTTTGAAGGCTTTAGCTTTCAGACAGATGATAGCCCCGGCACTTGCACACATCAATCCATCATTTACTGAGCACTCAGTGATTGTCAAGCGGTAGTAATCATCATTCATTAAGATAGCCGATAGACTAGAAAGAGATTTATCGACTGGAATCGGTGTGAGATGAGCGTCCTTACCAAGTTCAATCAGGTCTGGGACCCGCGAAAACAATTCAAGTTGCTGCGGAAATCCATCCATCGCCGGATCCCTGAATCTGTAATGTTTCCGCTCTTCCATTCCTTTCTCTCTTGCACCGTATCTTCCATCTTCAACGAATTCCCAGAAGCGTTTTACAAAATCTTTGTTCAATGCCTCCACTATGATCACCAAATCAATGTCTTTTGTGGCCCTGGGCGTAAGGCCTGCTTCTCCAAGAATGATGTCGCATGCCGTACCGCCGATGACAACATAGCTGCCGTCGAACTCACTGAAATATTCTCTGAATTTGTCGAGCCCCCTTACCATATATCAGCAAGCTCCCCCAAAGCCATTTGAATTCTCTCGTCCGTGTTGTGCCGCAGGCTCAAGTATAAAGAAATGTGATCGACCAAAGAATCAGTCCCCAGCACAGTCGGATCATACTTCCATACCTCAAGGCAATATTCCCCTTCACTATCATTGGGATTGACCAACAGTTGCTTTTTCACCATTTCATAATAAGTTGCCTTGTCCGTGGCACGAAACTCCTGCCGGCTGGCATTCATATTTGTATACTCCGGCAGAGCCGATTCACCGGCTTTTGGAAAGATCATCTTTGGTGGCAGGCCATCCACGTACACGCGCTTCTGCACAGGGTCAATCAATATAGTTTCTGCCTTTTTCCACAATGCCTGAGCTGGCTTTTCAAAGACAAAGTATTTTTCCTTCGTGCCAGTGATGTTACACAGTTCCAGGGCTTTGAGGTTTTCTGCGGCCTGGCTTACCGCCATGGCCGTATAGTTCAACCGGGCTGCCCATTGCTTAAACGGATAAGCTTCCGTTTTCTCGTTCTTGTGCAAAATGTGGAACAGCAAAATAACTTGCGCGACGGGCAGAAGCTTTTCGTGTTGTCCTGTGGGTTTAGTGAATACTTCGCGCAAGTCCACCATTAGCGCTGGCAAATACATTTGCTTGCCAGGCACCACGAAGTTGATGTGCTTTTGAATGAGCCTGTTTCGCAAGAGGGCCGGGAGTTCATCCGCGACAAGTATCGGAGTCGCATTATGCGCCTGACGAATCATTTCAAATTGTTTTTCCAGTTGAACAGTATTTAACTGTCCGCCCTTGGTCACGGCAAATAACGCCTTCCTTTCCATCAAGCTGCCTTGGTAGAAGTCAAAAGCTCCCCTTATATATAGAGGGAGTTTCTCCCTGCCTTTGACTTTGTCTAGTCGAAGGTTGTATCCAAGGTTGTTTACGATGTATCCTTTCAGGTTTTCCACTGTGTTCATTAGTAAAGCTGATTATGTATACTAAAGTTGATCACTTTATTATACAAATTTAACTTTATTATAGTGATAGTCAATACTATATAACAATTGTTCTATTTCCATCAAAATTAAGGTGTTCCTTATACTTCACGTAACCCAATTGATTGGTAATCAACCTGGTGGTTCCAATGATGAATTCCGGCACAAACTGGTGATGATGCCCATAAATCCAGTAATCGGCCTTTGAATCCACGATCAGGTCGGACAGCTCCACCGCAAACGCCTCATTCAAAGAGGTGCCTTTATATTCAGCAGGGTAGTTGAAAAGCGTTGGCACATGATGTGTAATCACAATCGTCTTTCCGGACCACTCTTGCTTCAATGACACCTCTATAAAATCCAGGGATTCCTGGTGCAATTGATTAAAGTGATTGGGAAGAAAGCGTGAATCACCGTACCCAATAACTTGAAAGTCGGCCATACCTTGTTGTATTTCCCAATGGCGAGAAGGACTTATCTTAGACCACAATGTGGTGAAGATGAATCGAACATGCCCATGTTCAACTACCCTGTTATTGACGAGCAAGACGTTATCGCGAACTTTTTCATGGAGGTCTCCACTTCTTTTCAGGAGATCACTGTGATAATATTCATGATTGCCAGGTATCCAGTAAACCATTTCGAATTGCCCCGAGATTCTGTCAAAGAAAGTATTGTGTTTGTCCATTACGGCAAAAGGAACGATATCACCGGCCAGCAACAATATCTCACCCATCGGAATGATTGGATTCTTCTTCAGAAAATCCACATTGTCCGGGAATTCAAGATGCAGGTCGGAGCAGTATTGCACAGTCATTTTAGAAGCCAAGTTCTTTCAGGTACTTATTCATTTCCTTTCGCACATCTACGAGTTCACCTTCCAGCTTCTCGATTTCCTTTTGTGTGGCTTTGATGTTCACCGGCTCTTCTTCCTCAAAAGTGTCGACGTACCGGGGAATATTCAGGTTGAAATCATTCTCCTTGATCTCCTCAAGTGTAGCGCGATAGGAATACTTTTCATCCGTTTCAAACTTTTTGTAGGTCTGCTCAATTTTTTCAATGTCCTGAACACGCAGCGTGTTTTGCTTTTTTCCTTCTTGGTATTCGCGGCTGGCATCAATAAACAGCACTTCTTTCCTTTTACGCGCTTTGTTGAATATCAGGATCGCGGCGGGAATGCCAGTACCAAAGAATAAATTGGTTGGCAGGCCAACAACGGCATCCAGGAGATTTTCCTCGATCAATGCCTGTCTAATCCTTCCTTCTGCACCGCCTCTGAAAAGAACCCCGTGCGGGACTATTACTCCTACCTTACCAGTCGGAAGCGCAGTTTCAATCATATGTAAAATGAACGCATAATCCCCTTTGCTCTTCGGTGGCAGGCCACGATGAAATCTCTTAAAGCGATCGGCCTCGGCATCCTCATAGCCCCACTTGTCAAGTGAGAAAGGAGGATTGGCTACCACCACATCGAACTTCATGAGTTTATCGCCTTCGAGAAGTTTGGGGTTATTGATTGTATCTCCCCATTCAATATGAGCAGCGTCCATTCCGTGCAAGAACATATTCAGCTTGGCGAGTGCCCAAGTGTCGCCATTGCTTTCCTGACCATAAAGCGAGAAGTCGTTGGAAAGCTTGGCAGTTTTATCCGTCACATGTTCAGCGACCGTGATCAACAGAGAGCCAGACCCACACGTTGGGTCGCATATCCTGGCGCCTTGTTTCGGAGCTATCAGCCTGGCTAGCAATTCAGATACCTCATGCGGGGTGTAAAATTCTCCTCCCTTTTTTCCGGCCCCGGAGGCAAACCGCTCAATCAGGTACATGTAGGCATTCCCGATAAGATCCTCTTTGCGGCCAAGTACTGAAGGGCGGAAGTCAAGGACCGGATTGGAAAAATCGGTTAGCAAATTCTTCAGCCTTCGATTCCTATCCTTTGTCTGCCCCAGTTTTTCAGAATTAAAGCTTATGTTTCTGAATACTCCTTCCAGTTTCTCCAGATTCTGATCTTCAATTTTCGCCAGCACCTTATCAATTCGTTCGCCGATATCCGGATCGTTCCGATGGTCATATAGGAAGTCGAATGTGCAATTTTCCGGTAGGACAAAGCGTTCACGGCTCATCTTCCGCTTGATCAATTCCTTGTCTTTCCCATATTGCTTTGCATATTCTTCTTGCTTATCCTTCCACACATCGCTGAGGTACTTTACAAACATGAACACGAGGATGTAGTTTTTGTATTCCGAAGAATCAAAAGCGCCCCGGAAGGTGTCGCATGCTGCCCACAAGGTGTTATTGATCTGGTCTTGATTTGGTCTGACTTTTTCCATGGCTTATTTTCCTTTCTTTAAGATTTGTGAGAGTACTGCTCGGACAATGATATCCTTCTTCTCGATGATTTCATTATGAAGCAAGCGCTCTCGTTTTCTCAACTGATCGATCGCGACGATTTTCCGTTGAGTTTCCATTGAAGGAATTTCGATTGACATGTTTTCCACAGTTCCAATGTTTATGTTGGGGATATATGTGCCTGCCGTATTTTGTTTTATATACCGCTGCGCATCAACTTGATTAAGGTACCACGCCAAATAACCAGCTGCGACAGTCGCGGTATCGGGTCGAAGGACAAAAAATGCCGAAGATGCGATGACGTTGGGCAGATTCAGGTTGAACTCCAGCGAATAGTTATTGGACCCTTTGGCAATGAATAGGACATCGCCCTTTTCCAGGGTGTAACTCCTACCAACAAGCCCTGATGAAACCCTGGTCAGATTGCTTCCGATCACCGAATAGCCGTCCTGTAAATCCTTCATTTGGATAACCAGCAGGTCCCCCTTTTCGTCGTTTTCAATTTTGTTACGAAATGAAAAGCCGGATGCGATAGAGTATAACACTAATTTCAGTGGTGTTTTGACAATCATGGCATGCAATGAACCCAATCGTGGTGACTATTGCAAATTATTTATTGCATAATAGCTAGGATGCACCAACACTGTTAGTACATTTGTCCCGGCAGATTCTCTTCCAGATATCAAAAAAGCCAGAATTCAGCCAAAAAAGAGGTCAAACAATACTGAGCGAGAAAAGAAGGTGCAGAATTGATTTACGCGCTGGGCGTTCCAATAATTAATCTGCTCTCTAAAAAAATAAACCGCTGCAAATGAAGACCCAGATCAATCTTTATGAAATTACCCGGTACCTGGCCACGTTTGTCTCGCAAGTCAAACTCGAAAATCAAAGCGGTCATTTTGATATTAATAAATACGCGGAAGGATTTCTTATCCCAATGTTCAATGAAGTGTTTAAGAAACAATTCGAACGTTTGGAAACCGCGCAGGTCAACTATCCTGCCGTAGACCTTCGCAGTAAAGACAAAGAAATCTCAATCCAGGTAACTTCTGAAACTGGCTTCGAAAAAATCCGAGATACGCTTTCCAAGTTTATTTCTGGGAAGCACTATGAAACGTCACGGCTCATTCACTTTGTGATCGATGATGAATACATGCCTCGGAAGACTGACGATGACCTCTCCAAAATAATTGACGAGGAGTTCGCTAAGCTGAACTTGGTCGGGAGGACCAAAATGGAGTTTTCGACATCGAGCATTTGGAACATTAGCAAGCTCCGAAACGAAATTGAAAACAACTGTTCCGAGGCACAACAGAAAAAGATTCGGGACTTTCTTAAGTCTGAGTATGGGGACGTTACAAAGTTGCCCACCTTCAGGGATGTCCTGATTCCTTATCAGATCGTCTACGAGAGCCAAATCAAACCGTCCTCCACGAATCTGCCTTTCCAGTTTAGCAATCCGTTTTTCGGCAGAGAAAATGACTTAAAAACAATGACCGACTTTATCACAGCCGATAACGGCTCGGCCATTACCATCGTGGCCGACGGTGGGTATGGGAAAACACGACTCTGCGTCGAATTCTTTAAGACCGTTATCGACGCGATGCCTGATGCCGAGGCGGTAGTTCTGAATGAAATGGCGTTTCAAGGCAGCATACCGCTAAATGAAAGTCAATCCAATAAAAGGGTTATCATTCTCATTGATGACGCGCATCGAAAGACGGAAATGCTCGAAAGCATCTTCGCCGCCACGGGGGCACATAAGAACATCAAATTATTTCTCACCATCCGAAAGCCTTTGTACGATGAGACCATGCGTGCCTTGCCGTCTCACCTGCGGAATGTTAAGTCAATATCCTTAACACGTCTTAGCTACGACCATACCCTTGAACTAATAAAATCCCAAGTGCCGGGGTTGGACGAAAAATACCGGAAAAGAGTGGCCGAAGAATCAAAGGGCGTGCCCATAGTCATTCTTGGCCTTTGCCAGATAATACGCGAAGGCAAATACTCAGCGGAAATTTCGGAAGAAGAAAATTTCATCAGGTTTGTGCGGGAAGTCAAAGACCAGGTCATTTCGGATATTTCATCTAAATACTACATCGACGGTAAAAGCATAAATAAAACCGTTCAACTACTCGCCCTGTTAGGTCCCGTGAAGAACACCGAGGATGAAATCCGGGATCTTGCTGCTATTAACTCCATCGCATACGAAGATTGCTCAATGATATTGTCCTATCTGGAAGAGCACGAGCTGATACAACGAAAATCCACCATTTCGATTTTGCCAGACCCCTACGCCGATATAATTATTCTGGATACGGCTCCGCGAATAAAATTCCTCCTCCACGCAAACGGGATTGACCGGTTCACCGATCGAATCATTCGCAACATTGTCGGTGTTGAACATTCCGACCGGCTCAAAGTTGACGTGGACTCCATCATCATCGAGTTCATCGCGTCCATTTCCACAAATAAACTCACTACCCTGGAGGAAGTCGAATCATTCAACAACAACTTGGAAACCCTAAAGCACTTCGCATACAAAAAGCCCAAGGTAGTCTCCAGCGCGATTGACAAGATCCTGAAAATCACCGAGGGAGTGCCTGAATTCTGGAATTTAGAGCCCTTCAGCCGGTTTCGGGAAACGCGGGGACACCTCGACACACTAATTTCTATTGTCGCCCTCAATACACATGGGGAGAAAAATTTAAACAACATTGTCGAACTCGTCCGCCAGTGTATCGTCCGAAGTGGAGATTTTACCCTATTGACTAAAGCATTTCGCTACCGAGAATACGATTTCGGCGAATACCGCTACTACCCACAAATACCGTGTGAACGACAACAGTTCCTAATAAAGAAACTCATGGAATTGCTGAAAGGCGACCCATTGAGCGACTTTGATGCTCAATTTATCGTGACCGGGCTCACCACCATGCTACGGCTGGATTTCGCCATAGAGGAATCATTTGACAAGTATAAGCATACCCTTTCGTACGGCACAGCCCAGGTTATTGACAACGAGATCACTAAGGCCATTAGGGACTCCGCAATAGCGTCCATCATTGAACTATTCCGCAAAATGCGGAACACGGCAATTGGAGTCAGCTGCTACGACACACTCTTGAGGATGCTGCATTTTACCATTGTGCCAGCGCACAAGGCCGACTATGTCCTCAACCAGTCTTCCCAGATAGACTTGGTGAGTAGCTTCCTGAAGGACTTTATGACCGGTGATCCGACGACTGAAGAAAAGGCCAAATTAAACCGACAGCTAAAGCTATTTTCAAGGCGAGAGGTAAAAAAGGAATATCGGGCGTTATATGAGAAACTTTCAACTGCGGCGACATCGGCAACAAACACTCGTGAGAAAATTGAACTCATTCTGCGTGGCGACTACTTTGATAAGAAGAAATATTTCAACGACCAACTCAAGGGTTTTCTCCTGGAATACGGGGACTGGCCTACCTTTTATCAGGACTCAATCCTGATCAGGCAAAACCTCAAAAATGCGGAAGTCCAATATTTCAGTGACCTTCTAAACTACCTCATCGATAACCACCCTCAGCAAAGCAAAGAATTGTACGCGTATGTACGTCAAGAGAGTCCCCAATTGACCGAGGAGTTCTGTCCGCTAATCCTTGCCAACGGCAGGGATACGGACTACTTCTACACCTCAATTGATGATCTTTGGGTGATCAACACGGAAGAAGCAAAACAATCAGTCATTTACCTGTTGACCTTTGGAAGAAAGCGAGACAAAACGCTTTACGACAAGCGGGACTTAAAATATGTTCAAGCCGTTTTGGACGAGCAAAATCAATCCGCGATGCGTCGGCTTTGTATAACGCTTCCGGATTTCATTGATATCGATGGCGATTTAACATTTACATTGTGTGGAACATTTCTCGACAACAGCACCGTTGCAAATAATACGGAAATGCTCATCCATTCACTCTTTGAGAGAAAAGACTATTTGCCAGAACATAAGAACAAACTAAGACAACTGGCTTTTGACAAGACAATCCCTTTGATGATTAACTCGCATTACGTGGATCAGATAATAACCTTTCTTGAAGACAATTTTGGCTTTAACGTCATGTTCTCCTATTTTATAAAAAAACTGGACTTTCAGGAAAACAAACTCGGTTTATATTCAGTGGATTTTTCCGGGCTGCATGGTAATCCCAATATTTCGCAAGATCAAAAAGAGGATAATCTTTTGAAAGTCATCGAATGGTACTCTTCGCTCGAAAAACCATCGATGTATACCCACCTGAAAGTCGTTGAGGTTTTTGCTTTTCCCGGAATATTTTCAAAATCTTTTCGAAAAAAAATTGAAATCTTTGCGGATAAGAATGGTCAAGACATGGCGCATCTCGCCAAACTGTGTGAAGCATTGGACGTGTTTGACGACAAGGAAGGCGAGCTTCTTGACTTCTTAATTTCTATTGCCAATCGCGCGACGAAGCTCGAAGGTTACTCGATAAAAAGCCTGGAATCAATATTTGGATCTGAATTCATCTACAATGGAGGAGGAAAAAGTAAGTCCGGCCCCGGCCCTTATCCAAAAGACCTCGCCCGGCATGAACAGCTGACTGAACTGCTAAAAAGGGCTGACTTGGAGAAAGACGTCAGGGAAATTTTTGAATTGGCATTGAAAATTGCTAAACAATCAATAGACAGCGAAATTAAAGAAGCGACGGAAGAATGGTAGCCCAAAAATCTGATCGCCGAAAACATTTGCAAAAAAAAACAAAATGATGTCTAACGAAGAAAAACGCGAACTCGACAGAAAGGTCGGTCAGGATTTACTCAAACTACAAGGTGAGGAACTTGAACAGTTTATCAATGACCAGGAATATAAAAGGCGCAATCAAAAAGAGGGTGAAAATGTCATTCATCTTCAGTATAATGGAATGTTAGTTCCTGACCAGGAAGTTTTGACGTTTGAAGTGGAATTGCAATCCAACCAACTTCAACTCAGTTACTATGATGACTCTAAGTCCTTCAAAGCATCGGTTGTAGAATTAATTGGCGTGATCGTGATTAATTCGCGGCTGACGGAATGGATTTTAAGTAATGTGGCGTGGGAAGTGATTTGGAATTTCCTCATCAAAATGCTCACAACATCGTTTAATAAGATCAATGAAATCCTTCAACGAAACCCTGACTACTTAAAAAATAGGAAAGTCGGGATCGGCATTACGTTTGAATATGAACGCGAAAATGGCAAGGAACACGTCAACTTCACCATCACCGCGGACACAGATCCCAAACTGGCGAAGGAGGCTCGCAAAATGATGGAACTGATCGTAAAGGAACACCGAAAGGGCAGTCGTTACGAACAATGGACGCTTGACAAGGAGGCAGAATGGAAACGAGACCCCCGTTTTGATGTTCCCGATCATTAGTGGCCGAATGCCGAGACCTAGTGCAGGCAGAAATAAAAACGGGCCTTGGATCACTTGTTCCTTACTTATCGGTTAGCCGCTCCGGTTCGCCGTGAGTCCAAAACGCGGAAGGCGTCCCGGCTTCTGTTATAACTGCGACGACATCGGCATCAAGGACTTTTGACGTGGCCGACAGAAAATAGTCTTCGCCGGTTTTGCTGCATTTTGCTTTCTCAACTACGAAATACAATGCGGGTCTCAGTTCATGGCGGTCAACGGCGTTGTACAAGTCGGTTGCATCCTTGGGGAACCTTAGTTCGAAAGTCAATCCCTTTTCGCTTTCATTGAAGCGAATCCAGTCCTGCTCAACCTGACGCCGCCGGGTAAACAATACACCGTCGGGGCTCAGTAAGTCAGAAATCTTCGGACCGCCATCGTTTGGCTGATAGTTCGTTCGTAACCAGGCACTTTGTTGCACAATCCATTTTCGAAAGGGCGCGTATTCAACCGGAATTTTCGGGTTGTCGGTCAGCCAATTGGCTAGTTGGGAAGCCTTGCCAAAAATTGAAAGCCTGACTTCCTTTTCTTCCAATGGCCAGGCGAGTGTCATGGAAACAGTTACATCTCGTTGGGAAAGCTGGTCAAATACAAGCTTGTATGCGTCAAGTGTAGCCTGAAGCTTCTGATGCAGATTTTGTGAGCTATGCAGAATAGTTGGAAAATTGATAAAGTCATCCTTTACACTTATAAATTGCATTCCATCCGGTATGGTCAGGTTTTGTCCAAGTCGGGTCAACGCTTTTTTTATCTCCAGCGCATGAAACTCTATCGCGTGTTGCTTCCCATGAGAAGTTAACGTATAGTCTGGGTTAATAACCAACCTGTCGAAGTTTTCGGTTACCGACGAGGGCTTGTGGTAGGACACGAACAGCCGCAGGCCGTCTTCCTTTTCAATCTTATAGGGCATATATCGGTCCACGATGGATTGGTTTACCGGCGTGGGACTATGAAGTAATTTTTCATATTCCTGTTTGAGTCCAAAATATTCGTAGGTGAGGGGATTTCCCTGGTAATAGTATGTTATCAGCAGCTTCCACGTCGGAATCGGCAACTTGCCGTCAATCCGAAACAATTTGGTGTAGTGAGCTTGCTTTCCCGCCTTATTCATTTCCTTCCCGATCCGTTCCACCATTTCATCCGTGCTATACATGCGAATAGCGCCATCAAAATGCTGAAATCGTTCCGTGTTCGCATGATAAATGGAATGAATATACCGGCACCCATACTGATCACTCGTTTGTCCATTGGTCGCCTCGTCTCTCAATTCCTCGGCCTCTAGTGTCTTTAAGCCGCCTTCATTCTTCCACCAAAACTGCATGCCGGAAACGCGCGAAAAGAACATTTGTGTCTCGTCGCATTTGTAAGTCGTGACGCCTTCTTTGATGCTGCCGATATCGTCCGAATAGTGAGGCCCCCAGCACCACTCTAACTCATCGCGCATGTGATAGGAAGATGCCAGCCCAATCACGTCGTTGTCCAATGCAATTCGCAGATTGAGGGCGGATTCACGGCTTAGGGACATGAATTGATCGAGGAACTCGAAATTAAAGTTATTGATGTAGGCAAGACTTCGCCTAAAAAATCGGTGACAAAATACGGCGATGTTCCTTTTCCGGTCCTTGAAAAGTCCCTGGCCTAAATACTCAAATTCTGCAAGCAGGTCATCAACACTGATCAGTCCGTCTTTGTCCAGTTTTGACGACAGGTGGGGATAAGCCCGATTAAGAATCCCGTCATCAACAAAGGCGGCGCACCCCAGGCCTGCGTATCGACCCTCCGAGGTTTGATGTTGTCCGATTAGATCCTCTAACTCAGCACGGTGAGGCGCACATTCATCATGGTATCGCCGCGATACAGCTGCATTATAGGCTTTTCTTATTGTCTCATAGTCCTGGGCTGTTTCCGCAAGCTGATAGTTGGCAATCAACCTGGTTAAATGTGGCTGAAAATAAAGTCCGAACGGAAAATTCCAGCCTATCGGGCGAAGACCATCGTGGCCCACGAGTGCCGGAATTCCTGAGATGGCGTTGTCAAAGGCTGCACCTTCTAATGCACCCACCGTAAACACCATATGTTTCCGGTTGACCGCGTCGCTATTTATGACAATTAAGTTTCCGCGCATAAGGAATGGTCACTCGCATTTACGTCTTCCAAGGTTGACTCAATCATGAAATGAATGTAAGTCCTCATTCTTCACCGTCAAGCCGCACCTAGCTAGTTGCGGAAGGCTTGTCAATTGCGGAAGGCTTGTCAAGGGTGTCGATTCCGGTAAGAAGTCAAAACCAAGATCGACACATGCCCCGCCCTTGACAAGCCTGGAGTAACGGCTACCTTTGGCGGGCGGTGATGAATGGCCGCTCTACTTCCTCCATTCCATTTTTAATCTCTTCGTTCTGTCCTTATAATATTCCTTGTACAAATCCTTTATGTCCTGCCGAAGGAATGATCTTTCAATAAGGTATGAAATGTCGTTTAGGTTACTTCTAAATTCATCGATTATTCTAATGACGCGCGCCTCCCTGATTCCCAACTTTTTCCCCAACTGAAGAAAATCAAAATAAGTATAAAACCCAATCGCCTGATAAGCTTCCGAGAACCCTTCCTTATATAAGGTTAGGGCCATATCATTCTCGCCGGGAGAGTGGAGTTTTGTGCACAGGAGATCATAAGCAGGAGTCAGGACATAGTCGCCAGTGTTCGTTCTGATCGCTGAGAAGTTCTTTACGTGAGCGTCTCCATTTGAAAAGGTATAATTGAAAAGCACCAATCGGAAGAACTTTTCCATTTCCACCTGGTGAGTGGCGATGTGTTGTTTTATCAGGTTTCCGATTTCTTCATAGGACATATCATACTTATAGTCCTTTCCGTGAGTTTCCTCCGATAATTGCGCGATCTGAGCGAAATCTTCTTGTTGATATTTTGTCCCGGTTTGCTTTAAGTCAAACCGCCTGACGAGATACGCTGGGCTTCCGTCTTTGAAATGTATTACCGCATTTGCGGGCGCACTTATTTTAAAGACCTGTCGCGCGATCTGCATAGTGAGGTGTTCGTTGGCGGGTGCCTGATCAAGATTTTTGAAAGGACCGGAAGGAACCGGTTTCAGAATATACTGACCGCCTTGTTGTGTTAAATTCAGATCCTCGCCCTCTAGTTTTAGCAAGTATTTAATCTGAACGCCGGAGATGGACATTGTTTTTGCAAATTCGGTGTACAAGCCGGATTCTTCCTTAAAGGGGGGATCGAATGGTAAAACTGGTGAGACCTTTTTGCCATTGAATAATTCTTTTAGGCACTTTTTACAGAAGCCTTCGTCATCCTTATCTGTTAAACATCCCGGACACCTCATGCTAGAATTTCTTTTACCGTTATGGACCCTATTGGATCATACCTTCCGGTGCTAAGGAGCAAACTGAAATGATCATTTTCATCTATACGAAGTAATCTGCATTGTATCTGTTTATTCGAGCCCTCGGAGAGCAGGCCGTAGAAAAAAGGAAACAGAGTCTTTGAATGATACTCTTGTTGGTGTTTGGGCAACGTCAGACTGATCGCTGTCTTTTCAGGATCATTGAAATAGAGGTCGTCGTAGCGGAACACATACTCCCTGCGGTCGGTCTTTTCCAGGGTGCCCGCCAGTATATCATTATTAAATATGTATGCCTTCCTGCTCATTTCATTGCACCCATTTTCATTATTTCGATCTTGATTTCCATTCCAAGCACTGTTACAATTTTCAGCAGAGTTTCAAGTGATGGATTGGCCTTACCCCGCTCGATGTCCCGGAGCGTGCGCGGTGATATTCCGGCAATTTCAGCAAGGTCACCTTGGACGACTTTCAACAACTTGCGCCGTGACTGGATGGCTTTCCCGATGGCTTTAAGATCCATAATTACTTCTTATTATCGGCAAGATATTGCCCTTTTTCTCAAAAGTACGACCAGAAACACTATAAAATCAACTGAATCGGCAATATGTTTCCTATTTCGGTAAGATGGACGTAAACAGGCTGGAAAGGGTACCAATTAGGCAAGATACTTCCGCTTACAGATTCAGAGTGCCAGGTCTTAGAATTGCCTCCTGCTGCTCTTCCTCTACTTTTTCCATAAACTCTCGTAAGCCACCAGGAATCATTTCAATAAGACTTTCTTTCTCTGATATGATGTATTCAAATCGGCTTGTTTCAAATCCTTCCGAGTTATCTGATACTGATAACTTATATTTTCCGGCTTCATATTCCAAGTGAATAATTACCTTTTCAAATTCATCATCTGCGAAGGAAATTACTGATCCAACCTTCTCCCTATGATAAAGCCCAACATCGATCTCGTCCAATTTGAGAATTCTTGCAATGAGCATTTCGAGAATCCTCTCAGCGTATCGGTAGTTAAAATCCGGAATTGACGATCGACCGTCAATGGTTGGGAAAAATGTACTCATCATGTTTAAGTGGAGGTGCAATACAAATTAACTAAAAAAGCGCTCGGGTTTTATTTTTTCTCCGAATTCCATTTTCGCTCCAAAGTCATAAACCTTAAATTACTTCAAAGCACGCCTTCATCCGCAAAGGAGTAGTGTCCCTCGACTGTCACGATGATGTGATCCAACACCTGGATTTCAAGTAGCCGTCCGCCCTCTTTCATCCTCTTCGTCAGATCAATGTCGGCCTGGCTGGGTTGCAGATTTCCGGAAGGGTGATTGTGCGCCAGGATAATTCCGCAAGCATTGGCTTTGATGGCTGCCGCGAAAATGAGTTTTGGATCAGCCACCGTCCCGGTAGAACATCCAGTCGAGACTTCAAATATTCCAAGGACCTTGTTTGCCCTGTTGAGCAACAGCACT
>JAYVXP010000049.1:0-8431 GCA_043785125.1 Bacteroidia bacterium | reverse complement strand
ACTTGATGAGGTTATCAGTATTTTGAGATTGGGCGCTAAACATCATATCGATTAGCCTTGCTTTCGGGCTGCCCCAATACCAAAACCCAAATCCACGTTTTGAATTGGATTCAGCAAAACCACTGTGGCCTGTCCCAAGGGAGAGTACTCGTATGTCAGACAGAGGAACACGAAGGGCATGATGCGCCTCAACTATTCCGATGTATGTTGGGTTGTTTGCAATCACCCCTCCATCCAGATTCAAATCCACCTTGATCGGATTTGCTGACCCAACTTGTGTGTATTCAAAAGAATGCGGTGGAAAAAAAACTGGTGCAGCAGCAGTAGACAATGCTACTTCATGCGCCGGTATTTGATAATCGCGAATGAGCCCCTCGTGGTGTGCTGTCTTATAAACGTGCGCTTTGCCGGAAACTGAATTGTAGGTTGGTATGCAAACTCGAGTCTTGGTATGCCCCAACCGGGTATCGCCACTGCTGGAATATTTAGCAAATGCTTCCTTTAACAGTTTGCCCAAGAAATCGCTTTTGTACTTCGTTCTGAAAATGCCAAGTCGGAACGGACTCTTTCTAAAAATCTGATCAGCATTATTTCTATACAATTCAAGGATCTCTTGGGCAGGCATTCCAAGAGCTAATCCTAACGCGATAATACCTCCGGTTGATGTACCGCAGATAAGATCGAAATATTGATGAAGACCAGAAGGAGCACCTTTTCTTGCCAACTCCTCTTCCAGCTCACAGAGAATTCGTGCTGGTAAGATGCCCCGGATTCCACCTCCATCAATTGATAGGATTTTGAATGACTTACCTTCCATAACTAAACGCGGGGTGAATTTTCATGTCCTATCATTCCGCCTATTGTAGCCCCAATGGCCACGCCCCAAGGACCTCCTATGGCTCCGACGAGACCACCTATGAGCATGCCAGCGGTGATATTGCCCTCCTTGATTTGTTCTTTCCTTTCTCTCCTGAAGGGAGCTCTCGTGACTCCATTCTGACTGCGGGCAGTTCTTGTTGCGAGAGTTCCCTTTACGATGTTGCACCTGATGCAGGCGGGATAGAGATTATTCAACCGGTCGGTGCCCCCATTGAATCGTGCAACGGAATGCTCAACATGCCACGCTCCTTTTGCGCCATGTATTCCGTGATTCTGGAAGCTTAGCTTCCTATGACAGAGGTGGCAATACCCGTCAGTTCTGTCATAAATGTTTCTCAGTCTTTGTAAATCTTTGGCCATAGGCTTTAATCTTTTAAATGGTTTAGTGACAACTCACCCAGCTAAAACACCACTTAGAGATTAAGGCATTAGATTCTTGAGGGCCTGGCGTATCTTTCAGGCACTAAAAAACGCGGATGCTGTCCCCACGGGATGTCATTCTTCACGAGTGTTTTTTATCAAAAGGGGGCGGTCGCACGCCCTCTTTCCTTTTGACAAATCTCTTAATATCTACAAGTTGAATGCCAGTTGGCTGCCAACGAGTATATAATTCCACACTTCCCATAAAAGTTCCATTTTTGCGTGAAAAGTGTCATTTATTGTCAGTACGACATGACAAAACGACCAAAGTTTACCGCATGACAAATTGACATATTAGATTGACAGTGTTAATAATTTCACTATATTTGTAAACCTATTTGACTTGTTTCCTGTTAAAACAAGAGAATTAACAATATTTACTTATGAACCAATTTGCTGAAAGGCTTAAATCAGCCCGCGTCATGGCTGGTCTTTCGTTACAGGATTTGGCTGAAAAACTCCAAAATCAGGTCAGCCGGCAAGCTCTTCACAAGTATGAAAAAGGAGAGTTCATGCCCGACAGTAAAATGATCGGCCTCTTGTGTGAGGCACTGGGGGTCCGTCAGGATTACTTCTATCGGAAAAATGTTGTTGAACTGGGCGAAATCGAGTTCCGAAAGTTTACCCGCTATTCGGCCAAGGAGAAGAACAGCCTGATTGAAAAAGCCAAAGATGTGCTATCCAGATATCTCGAACTTGAAGAGATATTGAATATTGATAGCCGTTTTAGGCTAAGCTTCAAGGAAGCCCCGATTCGGTCAAACGAACAAGTAGAGGAAGTCGCTATCAAGCTTAGGAAAGACTGGAAGCTCGGGACCGACCCAATTTTCAATCTGATCGAACTCCTTGAAGACCATAATATCAAAGTCATTGAGATTGAATCCGATGATGGCGTCGACGGTTTGTCCGCATGGGCTAACAACGGCCAGGTGCCGGTAATTGTCTTGAATAACAATAAATTGAAGTCGTTGGACCGAAAGAGATTTACCGCTCTTCATGAGCTCGCTCATTTACTGATGAATTTCGAAGGGCTTACTGAAAAGCAGAAGGAGAAATACTGCCATTACTTTGCAGCCGCAATGCTGTTGCCCAAGGAAACTATCAAAAAGGAGGTGGGAGAATCTCGCTCAAAACTTCTATTGCCTGAACTTGGCGGAATCAAAAAACAATACGGCATTTCCATGCAGGCAACTGCCTACCGGCTAAAAGATCTCGGTATTATTTCCGAAGCTTACTTCAAGCAGTTCATGTTCTTCATCAATCAATCCGGCTTTAAAGTTGAAGAACCTTATTCTTATGAAGGTCAAGAAAAATCAAGGCGCTTTCACCAGTTGCTCTTTAGAGCATTGGGCGAGGAGGTGATCTCTATGAGCAAAGCAGCCTCACTAAATAATCAAAAGCTTGCCGAATTCCGCAACGAACACCTAATGGTGGCATAATGAACCAGCATGAAAATAGTCGTAACGGATGCCTGCATTTTCATCGATGTAATTGAGCTACAGCTTACGGCTAAATTTTTTGGACTTGAACTGGACATTCATACTACGCGAGATGTGTTCGATGAACTCTTCCAGGAGCAGCAACAAATCCTCGAAGCATACCAGGAGAACAATAGGCTGACCGTTCATATCCTAACTCCTGAGGAGAAAATAGAATTGCTCTCTGAGGAATTTCCTAAGTCTCTGTCCCCGGAAGATCGCTCAGTCGTCTTTATTGCCAAAAAACTTGAAGCAGTATTGTTAAGTAGTGACAAGCCCGTCAGAAACCTAGCCAAAAAACTATCCATTGAGTATCACGGAATGATTTGGATTTTTGATCAGTTGGTGGAGCAAGGGCACTTGAGCGGCCAAGAGGCATCAGCAAAAATTACCTTTATGGTTAGCTCAAATTTGATTTATCGAAATAATCACGAGATGCAGTCCGAAGTCGAAAAAAGAATTAAAACATGGTTGAAGAAGTGATTGATCCGGTGAATCATTATGTCATTGTGTCCTAATGTAGAGTGTGGCATACATTGTGAGTACTTAACCATAATAAATTGGGAAGTTGGTAGAGTGGCAATACTAAGGCCTGTCAATGAATAACCGGAGATATTGGTTGAAAGCCCGACAGACGGGTTCGATTCCCGTACTTTCCACAATTGTTTGTCTCCGGATAGCTCAGCCGCACAAGGTTGAGCTTTTTTATTTCAATTGCTTTTGAGGCGCGAGGAATAAGATTTGAAAAGCATAATTTCAAGTTCCAGATTCGACTTTATCACTGCCAATCCAAAGTGTCAATCGATAACCAACAAATAAAGCTTTTTAGATCCCTCTTCTGCGGCCGTGATGACGTATTCGCAGTTCGGTGGGAGAAGGGCAATAAATCCGGATACATGCCCTCCTATGAGTTCAATTCGCATATGTTCCGAATACATAAAATTGGCGGCGGCACATTTCAGAATTATGAGCACAAAAGCTACAAGCCGTTAACAGATCAGCAGATCGAGAAACATTTGCTCGGAGAGCAACTGATCGGCTTATATCCCCTTCTGACTGATAACACTTCCTGGTTCATCGCTGCGGACTTTGACCAGGACAATTGGTCCGAAGAATGCAAGATGTTTGTAAATGCCTGTAGCGCCTTTAATATTCCCGCATACCTCGAACGGTCAAGGTCAGGAAATGGAGGACATGTCTGGATATTTTTTGATCTACCCTACCCGGCGTACAAGAGCCGGAAAATATTCACAACACTCCTTGAACAGTGCGGATCATTTTCTGTTTTCGAAAAGGATTCAAGCTTCGATAGATTGTTTCCAAATCAAGATTACTTATCAGGAAAAGGCCTTGGAAATCTTATCGCTTTGCCGCTGCACAAACCAGCGCTTGAAAAAGGTAACAGCAGTTTTGTCGATGTGGATACCTTGCAGCCATTTGATGATCAGTGGGAATTCCTCAATGAAATTAAAAGACTATCAGTCGAAAATCTTGACAAGATATTCAGTGACCTCAGTGGCAAAGACAATTTGTTTTCCTTGTCCGACAATAAAACCGAACACTCTGATAGGCTAACGATCAGACTCGACAATAAAGTAATTCTCAACCGGCCCGGAGTATCATTACCCGTCATTAACTTCTTAAAAGAGGAATTGAATTTCGCGAACAGCGAATTCATGGTAAAGAAAAGACTTGGAAAGAATACATGGGGAGTAGAGCGTAACTTCAAGTTTGTTGAGGAAAGGAATAATGAAGTTCTTATTCCAAGGGGCATGATCGGACGTTTGATCAGATTCTGCAAAGAGCAGAATGTCGAGCACACTTTTATTGACGAGAGAACGAAAAATCCCTCAATTTCATTTGTGCCAAGCATTCAACTGCGGGAACATCAGAAAGTCGTTGTCGAGGCCTGTTCTAAAAAGGATTTTGGAGTAATTACCGCGCCACCTGGCTCTGGCAAGACAGTAGTCGGTCTATTCGTCATTGCTGAAAAGAGGCAACCGGCGTTAATTGTTGTCCACCGTAAACAATTAGCAGATCAGTGGATCGAGAGAATTGAATCATTTCTTGGAATTCCGAAAAGGGATATTGGTTCGATATCCGGCGGAAAGAGTAAAGTTGGAAAGTCGATTACGATAGCCACAATTCAGAGTCTGAACAAACTTGTTCAAACCTCTGAGATCGCTAATCTTGAAAGGGCTTTTGGGACAATAATTGTGGACGAGTGTCATCACGTACCGGCAGAAACCTATCGAAATACCATCAGCAAACTTCACTCGTTTTACCTTTACGGGCTTACAGCTACTCCATTTCGTAAGTACAATGACGGGAAGCTCATTTTCATTCATCTAGGCGAATCGGTCGCTGAAATCAAACAACAGGACATTGAGAATCAGCCGAGGGCAAGAATTATTGTCAAGAATACAAATTTGTTTATTCCGTTTAATGTCAAAACGGATAAGCTTGAAACTTTATCGAAAATATTGGTGCACGATTCCGCTAGAAACAAATTAATTCTTGATGATGTCATTAATGAGATCAAGACTGGAAGGAAATCAGTGATTATCACCGAACGTAAGGACCACATTGAGACGCTCAACCAATACCTCAAACAGTTTTATGAAACGATTACTCTCAGCGGGGATGATCCTGAATCGTTAAGGAATACCAAATGGAAATTGTTAAAGGAGGGTAATTTTCAGGTCCTCATCACCACCGGCCAGTATTTTGGTGAAGGAAGTGACCTGGCGCAAATTACCTGTGTATTTCTCGCATATCCATTTTCCTTTGAAGGAAAACTTGTGCAGTACATAGGCAGAGTGCAGCGATCAAATGTACCACCCATAGTTTATGATTATCGTGATCATCGGATTGGCTATCTCGAGAGGTTGTTTCAAAAACGAGATTTGTATTATCGGAAGTTTTACAACGAAGGAACACTATTCGATCAACCAATTGGTTCTGAGAACACGATTGACGTAGAGGAAACAGTTAAGATTCCACTGGATCAGATGGAACTTAGATATGGTGCGCTTGCATTCCGACATAAGATCGAAAAAATGAAAGTTGAGCTTGAATTTGAGGTAGGGAATTTGGCTATGCGGCCGGAGTTTGAGGTGTTAAAACCATACTTTGTTAAAGTCATTAAGAGCAAGAAGGCTAGGGTGGACATAGTTGCAAGATTCAAAAACGGCGAACCATTGTCTCAAGTGGCATTTTCAAGCGACCTTGATAAGATCAATCGTGAGATTGTGGATAGTGTCAAGTTCTCGTTTGTGACCAAAAATATATTAGGCAAAGTTCCACCCCCAGGCAATCCGAATATGTTAAAGATCGATGAACTGCAATCTGATGCGGATTCACTTTACAAATCCGAGGATGAATTGATTGAAGAACTATTAAAGCAAAAGGACGTTAAGCATTATCAGCAACTTAGGTACCTGGCCGACAAGCATAACAGATCAGTACTTAAGATCAGGTTTGTGCTTATGCCCTTTTCATTCGTATTCCTGCTTGACGGCGAAAAACAGTATCATATTATCTGGGAGACCCTGGATACCGAGGAAGCTACCTTTGTTTGGCATGCCGAAACGAATAAAGTTGTGTTAAAAGAACGCTTAGGACAGATTGAAAAGGATTTGGGATTCATCAGAAACAAAGGACGACAAGCCTTTACCGAAACTAATCCGGAAAACTTTAGTCGAATTATACACGATTACACAGATCCTCGTAAGGGATTCATCCTTTGGAAGGACCAGCTTGAAGAACGATTGGTTTAAGATTCCTTTCTTATCATTTCGGCTATAGCTGGAAGGTTGTCTATAAACCAGGATGGCAGTTCCGAATGCTTTATGCACGACTCAATATTACCATTGATCAAGCGGACCAGTACAATATGCGCGGTCTCTGACGTATCAACAATTTGCAAATTATCAATGATCGGAAAGTACTGATTTAGTTTTTCCAGGTTACCATAGAAGTTTGCTTCGACTTCTACTGGAGGTACGTAATGCCCGCCTTCCTTGCTACGATCCGTCACCCGCATCTCAGAAAGCCCTGGGCTACTAAGCCCAAAAAAAATGAGATTTATGAGATAGCCGTTTTGCTTGAAGCGTTTAGGAACATCCCAGGTGGAGTCATTGGTAAAATGTCCCTCGTAAACAAAAGAATCATTACGCTCCAGTGCATCGTCCACAAGTGCCTCGAAGTGTTTTATCAACCACTCGTATGCAATTTTCTTTGCCTCTTTATGTGAAGGGGTCGTCGCAGGGTAAAGTTCCCTTTTCTTATTCATGAACAACTTGTCACCATCAAAAATGGTGTAGCTATTTTGAATATGCAATGGAAGATAGGTGGCTCCGACCGTCGATTTTCCTGCTCCGTTGGAACCAGTTATGATGAATAATTCAGGCACTACAGGGTGACCTCTTCAAGATCGAACTTCCTTCGAAGAGTGGATCCCTCAAGATAAGAGAGTTCACGTAAGGGTGTAAAGTCAAGTGTAGATCGTGAAAGAGTAACTAATACGATCTTGCCATCGGGAAATTCCAAATAGCATTGATCCGCAGGTAGTTCCCTGGAGTTAATCATAAAGGGATTACCATGCCTGAGTTTGGAAACTCTCAATCTTCTAACGGCATTCGTGCCTGCCCTTTCTAAGGATTCGATATCGCTCATAAACTCAATTGAAATCGAAAGCAATTTAGCGAAAATTCTCCATTTTTGGGTAAAAAAGCTATGTTTTGGCAAAATTATTTGCAATCCATCACCGGCGAATTGTATAGAATTTCCGACGCATTAGAGTAACAAAAATCAGGGTTTTTAGTGCATTTGACTACCTTAATAGTGTAGCCATATCGCATATCGCAATATGCGATATGGAAGCCTTCTCGATTCGAATATTGCGTGGATTCTCTGTCACAAATGTCATACTAATTTGCGACGTCAGCCTTTATCCAATTCCGATCAAATCCCGCCATTCCAAAAGTATTTTTTCTTTCTTCAATCAAACAGAAACATATCGTCACAAACAAAATGATGCCCTAATCTTTTTGTTTTCAGCCCTCGTTCTTTTAGAATGATGCATCTGGAAACGAAAGGAAAATAAATCGTCCCCATCTTCGGCCGAACTTCTGAAATCGGAATTTCCTGATCCATCAGCTTTGACTCGGTAATTAATCGCACCGGTTCAAAAACTGAGAAACATGGAAAGGACAGATCCGCTAAAGCTGTACATCAATCGCATGGTCTGGGACAACCGTCTGAGACCTGTCCATATTGCTTTGTCAATGGCTCTATGCCATGCCTGGATTACAAGCGAATTCAAACGAACCTATAACGTTTCACGCCGGCAATTGATGCAGGCATCCCGCATCCAATCCAAAGCAACCTATCATAAAGCCCTTCGCGAACTCCAGGCTTTCGGATACGTGGAGTACCATCCTTCTTACCATCCCATAAATGGGAGTTCAGTAACACTCAAGATCGAATCAAATAAAGGACACCATGTGGGAACCACTCAACTATAGCAGATCCAAAAGAATTCCGATCACGGATTACTTAACCAGTTTGGGAATCGAACCGGTTAGGGTCAGGGGAAATGAGTACTGGTATGATTCACCTTTCCGAGAGGACGTCACACGGTCTTTTAAGGT
>JAYVXP010000048.1:0-24571 GCA_043785125.1 Bacteroidia bacterium | reverse complement strand
ACCACCCGAGCCCAGCACAACGCCTTTAGTATTGGTAACGATTATTTTGTCGAACGAATAAATACCCTTGATTGTCTTGAGCTGGTGTCCCAGGCTGTCCTGCGGCACGGCCGACATGGCGGCCTCCAGGAATTTGAAAGAATGGACTGCATCATCAAAATAATGATTGATCAACTCGGACCGATTATCGGCCACGACCGATAAATTATTATTGTATTTTTCTTGTGTGCTTTGGAGATTGTATTGGTAGGTAAAAACTCCAATGGCGACCACGGCAATCAGGGAGATAATAAAAATTAACCCGGTGATCTTTGCGCTGATTTTGATATTCCTAAGCATGGCTGGATGGCTTCAATTCGTTAGTTGATATTTTCTGCTAAAATGTGTACACGGTCTTCCACTTGTTTGCGTTGCGATTCCTGGAGTGGAGAGAAAGTAGCGATTTCCACTACGCCTTTTATTTCCTGCCCTTTCCTTATCGGTATGATCATGAGGTATCTGGGTGAGGCGGTGCCGAGTCCGGAGACGATACTGATGTACCCTTCCGGCACTTCATCCAGATAGAGTGTTGTACCGCTGGCGGCAGCCTGTCCGATCAGACCCTCTCCTTGTTCAAAATGAAGAGTTGAGTTTTCGCCAATGGGCAAAGCAAAGCCAAACGCTAGTTCCAGCATTGTTTTGCCTTCCCTGGTCCTGGATTGATAGATTGCGCCTTGTCCGGCTTGTAACTGTTGACACAATGTATTTAATCCTAATTGTAAAATTTCCTTTTCCTCTTTTGCCTGTTGCAAGGTAGCTTTGAAAGCCGCGATATCTTTTAATTCACCCGTTGTCTCTTCCTCGCGTTGCGCGGCTAACGTAGCGTCCTCATTCTTTTTTTCAAGGTAAACGACGATTTCTTTGCGTGCCTGGAGAGTAATATGGATGGTTGCGATACCAGTGATAAATGTCAGGCCGATGGCAATGAATAAGTTGATGAGTACCGGCCAGGCCATAGCCAGAGTTGGCAGCCCGCCTTCCATTGTTAGGTTATGCGGTAAAGTGAACAACAGATAGGTGGAGATCAACATCCCGCCAAAGAATATGACTGTGGCGGTGAGGCTCAGTTTGCCTGAATCTTTTAATGCATTTGAAAACTGGGTGATCATTTGTATTGCTTGTCTAGTTCTTTTAAAAAATCAATTATCTGGTCTATTTTCATAATGTGATCTACTTGTGTGAGGGCCATTGCAGCCCTGGGCATCGCGTCGATCATACATTCACCGGGTTCTTGCACAATCGTGATACCCCCTTTTTCTTTTATACTTTTCATTCCCAATCCCCCGTCGCGGTTTGCGCCCGACAATAAAATTCCAATCAGTTTCTCTCGAAAAACGTAGGCCGCCGATCCGAGGGTAATGTCAATGGCAGGCCTCGAGTTATTCACCATGTCTTCAGTGGACATCGCAAAGTAGTTGCCCACCTCTACCGACATGTGATAATTAGAAGGGGCTAGGTAAACGCATCCTTTTTTTATCGGCTCTTTATCGTTGGGCTCCACTACCTGCACCACACTTTTAATCGACAAGGCTTCCACAAACCCATTGCGCACATGCTTCAGTCTGTGCAGCGCCATGATGATGGGCACCGGAAAATTTTTGGGCAATTGCGCCAGGATTTTAACGATTCCCTGGAAGCTTCCTGCCGATCCCCCTATTACAACGGCCTTGTAGCTATTATTTAAGTTGTAATTGTTCATGGGCCGTCGTTCCCTAGTCCTTTATCTTCTTATACACTTTTTCCTCGTTGTTCACCACGATGAACTTACTCGCGATGTCACACCAGATCAATGACTCTTTCGATCCAATCGCCAGGTAGCCATATTTGAATAAACTCTCATGGAATTTTTTCAATACATCGTTTTGCAATGCCTGGTTGAAATAGATCATGACGTTCCGGCACAAAACGAGATCAAACTTGTTGAAGATCTCTCCGGTAACGAGGTCATGTTTGCGGAAGGAAACATTGTTCACCAATTCCTTGTCAAAGATCGCCTTGCCGTTTTCTTCTTTATAGTAATCTTTCAGTGCACCGGTGCCCTGAAATCGGATATAGTTCTTTTCATTCAGCTCCATGTTTTTTATCGGATAGGAGCCCGACTTTGCTTTTTCCAGAATGTTGACATCCAGGTCGGAGGCAATAATCTGCACGTCCTGATGAATGCCCATCTCGCGGAGCAGGATCGCCATGGAAAATACTTCTTCGCCAGACGAACAGCCAGCGTGCCAGATTTTAAATTGTTTATGATTCAAAAGAATACCCGGGATGATTTCTTCGCGCATGACGCGCCAAAAGCCCGGATCGCGGAACATTTCTGTGACGTTAACCGTCAACTCATCAAGAAATTCATCCACAAACGCAGGCTGGTCTGTAAGCTTCTTGAGCATGCCATCCAGCGTCAAGGATTTTAATTCCAACATCCTGAGCATACGCCTTTTGAAAGAAGACATGGCGTAGTTGCGGAAATCGTAGCCGTACTTTTTCTGAATCAGTTCGGTGATCTTTTTTAGATCGGCTATGTCAATGTCCTGTATCACGGGTTGAGATTGGTTTGCTGATTGACTGTATTGTTTTGCTGGCTCAAAAATAGGGGGCTTCCTCCCAACGGAGGGGCCAATTCACCCTTAAATATTACACGCGTTGAATCTCCGGCTAAGCAAACTAAAAAGAGGCTGTTAATGGGGAGATTTGAGGACTTTTTGTCCAGATTTGAATGAAATTTAGCCCATCTCAGGCTTCCATATTAAAATTGAAAGGAATGAGGGAAGCTGCCGAAATGCATTTAATCCACTTTAAGTCGATGCCGAGCATAATCACTTCAAATGCTTTTTTTTGGCGCTGTTCAAATTCCACCATCACCTGTCTGCAAGCTCCGCAGCATGTAGCGCTGGTCAATTCCTTGTGGTTTTTCTTGTGGGCTACTACCGCCAGCTTAACGATTCTTTTTCCGGGAAACTGAGACGCGGCTGCATAAAGCGCAACCCTTTCAGCGCACATGCACAAAGGATAAGAACCGTTTTCCTGGTTTGCACCAGTCACTAAAGTATTGTCTTCCAAAATCAATGCGGCACCGACATAAAACCTGGAATAAGGTGCATACGCGTGACTTGTGGCATCTTTTGCCTTGTGAATGAGATATTTCGATTCTGTGTCGAGATCTTCTATGCTATTGAAAAAGGCGAACTCTTTCATAGATAAATTCAAAATTTAAGGTTCAAAATTCAAAATTGAATTTCCTTATTCCCGGGTTGGCCCCTTTCAAATTTTATGCAACAAAAGAAAGTTAGACTAGAAATCTGGTTTTCGAAAGATTTAAATCCAAAATTCGGGATAAATTGAGTCTTTAACTTACTGCTTTTCACATGGTTTCGATTTTGGTGCTGGGTGCTGGCAGGTCTACTTCTTCCCTGATTTCCTATTTGCTGGACAAGGGGAAGGAATGGAATGCGTCGGTGACGGTAGGGGATGTATTGCTTTTGGCTGCCCAGGAACGTTCGGGGGGAAGAGGAATCGCAGTGGAGTTTAATATCCAGGATATAGCACGGAGCACGGAAACCATTCGTTCTGCAGATGTAGTCATTTCCATGATCCCGGCGCACCTTCATCCGCTTGTAGCTGCGTTGTGTCTGCAAGAAGGCAAACATCTGCTTACGGCAAGTTATGTATCAGACCAAATGAGATCTTTTGATCGAAAAGCCAAAGAAAAAAACCTGCTTTTTCTAAATGAGTGTGGATTGGATCCTGGGATTGATCACATGAGCGCTATGGAGGTGATTGACCGGATAAAAACATTATCCGGTAAACTACTTTCATTTGAATCATTTACTGGAGGATTGGTTGTTCCAGAGACAGACCCGGAAAATCCGTGGGGCTATAAGTTTACCTGGAACCCACGCAATGTGGTAATGGCAGGACAGGGGACAGCCAGATTTTTGCAAGAGGGTCAGTATAAATACATTCCCTACAGCCAGCTTTTCAAACGCATCACACCAGTTTCCGTTTCCGGTTATGGGGAATACGAAGGATACGTTAATCGCGATTCATTAAAATACATTGACACCTACGGCCTTCATGGAATTCAAACCATGCTTCGCGGTACACTCCGGAACAAAGGGTTTTGTTCTGCCTGGGATGCCCTGGTTCAATTGGGATGCACAGATGATTCCTATTCACTGGAAGGAGTGGAGGAGATGACGCACCGTGATTTCATCAACGCATTTCTGACTTTTGATCCGCATAAAAATGTGGAAGAAAAACTCAGCGATCAACTTAAGCTTGACCTTCATGGTGAAGAAATGAAAAGATTGAGGTGGTCTGGATTTTTTGAGAAGGAGAAAATAGGATTGCAGGCCGGAACTCCGGCGCAAATCCTCGAACACATCCTGAATAAGAAATGGAAGCTCAGCCCCAAAGACAAGGACCTGGTAGTGATGTGGCATCGGTTTGTGTATGAGCACGAAGGCAGAAAAAAGGAAATTCAAACCTCCCTCGTGACACAAGGTTACGATGCAATTCACACCGCAATGGCCAAAACCGTAGGTTTGCCATTGGCCATTGCGACAAAACTATTGATTCAAGGAAAGATTAAGGAAAGGGGAGTAGTCATCCCTACGATAAAGGAAATTTACGAGCCGGTGTTGAAAGAGTTGAAGACGATGGGTATAGATTTCGTTGAGAGGTAGCAGTTGGTTAATGTGATAATTTGCTAATTCTTCAACATTCTTCAATGCGGTAATTCGTAGGTTCAAATGACCAAATTGCAAACAATCTTCAATTGCTAATTGACGAATTATCACATTAATTCATTGACGTCCGCTCATACCCTTCATCCACCAATAAGTCAAATCCAGATGCAGCGCCAACGGCAAGTTCATCGCAACGTTCGTTTTCGGGATGTCCGGCGTGGCCTTTGATCCAGACAAATTTGGGTTCTAGTTTTTTATGGAGGGGGATATAGCGCTGCCAGAGATCGGGGTTCTTTTTGTCTTTGAAATTTTTTTTCACCCATCCCCATAGCCATCCCTTTTCAATCGATTCAACTACATATTTTGAATCGGAATAGACTGTGACGGGAACATGGTTTTTTTTGATCGCTTCCAAACCGGCAATGACGGCCATTAATTCCATTCGGTTGTTAGTGGTGAGACGGTAGCCCTGACTCAGTTCCTTAATATGCGTTCCATATTTAAGGATTGCGCCATACCCCCCGCGACCGGGATTGCCCTGAGCTGCGCCATCGGTGAAGAGACGGATCATCCGATCAGAATATTCGTCTTGAATATCTTCACCGCAATAGAAAGCAGGATTACACCAAATACCCTGCGCAACACGGCAAAGCCCGACTTGCCTATCTTTCTTTCCAACCAGGAACTGGATCTGAGAACGACATAGACCACAACAAGGTTTAAGAGGATTCCCGTGAGGATACTGCCTTCATCGAAGACGGCACGCAGGGAGAGAATGGTGGTCAGGGTTCCGGCACCGGCAATCAGCGGAAAGGCAATGGGAACGATTGAGCCGGTTCCTTTTGCATCCGGATCATCTTTGATCAATGTGATGCCAAGAATCATTTCCATGGCAATGATAAACATGACAATCGAACCTGCGACGGCAAAGGAGCCGACATCCAGACCAAAGAGGTTAAGAATGGATTGACCCAAATAAAGAAATGCAATCATTAGCCCGGCCGCGATGAGGGTCGCCGTTTCTGCCTGAATCCTGCCTTCACGTTTCCGGATCAGAATGATAAAAGGAATGGAGCCCAGGATATCGATGACGGAGAAGAGAATCAGCGTGACGGAAAAGATGTCTTTCAAATTCATCAAGCAAAGTTAGCCATTTAAGACGTAACCTCACCCCCGGCCCCTCTCCGGAAGAGAGGTGAGGACCCTGCCTACGCCGAGACGGCTTCGGCAGGCGTGCTTCGACCTTGCGCTCAAAAGCCGGCGCTGTGCTCGAGCTACGATGTGATAGGCAACAAAAAAAGCCAGGCACTTAACCTGGCGGTTATATAATGATTAATTTAACTAAAAGAAAATCTGATACTGCAACGTCAGTGAGCTCTTTCTTGTCGAGCTGATCAGCGTGGTGCCTACCGGGTTGTACACCGGTCGGTAAATATCCTGCCTGAGCATAATAGACACTGCCGGTACCGAACATCGATTGAGTTTTTGAAAAGTTAATAAAAAGTCGCCCGGGACCCTGCGCCCGCGCCTGTTAAAGATTATACAGTTTGTGTTGCCTTTTGTTGTTGTAGTGCATGAACAAAATCTTCAGCGAATTTCTCCGCTAAAGTGATTTCATCACGTTCCAGCAGGTCACGGCGCTTGTACAATAGGAGCGTGTTGCTGTGGCATTCGATGTGCATATCTTCCTGACTTTCCAGGAAGCGGATCGTCTTTTCATTGAAGAACTGACGAACGGCGGCTTCATTTTCACCGCGCAGATAGTACCGACTCGAAAAACCGGGATGTTCCTGGAAGTCAATATCCTTGCCCAAAACCAATTCCGAAAATTTCGAACCAAGTCCCTCGGGCTCCAGTGCGAAATTGGGGATGGCAAAGCGTGTATCCAACACGTGCAGGATGGTGATGTGTGTATCATTTTTTGCCTGGCGAGCACCTTCTGTCAAGGTCATATCGGAGATCTCCACTTTCCCTAAATCAAAGGACTTAATCAATGTGTTTTCTTCGTATAGAATCGTATTTCCTTTTTGTATCGGGAAATCTTTATACTTGGCCGGGTTCCTTACTTTTTGAGCGTTGAATGAATATTGATTGGCCCTGGCAAAATCCTGCAGCGTTACCTGACGGTCGTCGAGGGTGACGACGCTTTGTGTTGATCCACCCATGGCGTGTTTTCTCGCGGCCAGGGGATGGTCTGAATATTTCTTGAATTGATCCAGGCCCACCAATTGGACGGCTCCACCGTTGTGGTGATATTCCTCTTCAAAAAGATGAAGTGCTTCCATAAACGTATGATCCACCAATTTTGCTCCAGAAAAATCAAGGATCAGTTTCTTTCCAGGTTTAATGGAGTTGAACAGTTTTTTATACCCGAGGTAATTGGAGAAAATGGCGGAGCCTTTGATCTTCACTTCGAACTTGTCGCCCGTTTCCGTCACTTCGTACCTGGCTTTGAACAGACTTCCCAGTGGGGCGCCGTTAACGATATGGAAAATGAACTTGACCAGAATACCGGCACCGACACCCATCAATAAATCTTCGGATACTGTGACAATAATGGTAACCAGAAATATGACAAGTTGCTCGGGACCGACTTTATAAGTAGAAATGAATTCTTTGGGTGAAGCCAGGCGATACGCAACCGCGATCAGCATGGCAGCAAGCGCCGCATTAGGGATCATTTCGATCACCGGTATCAACAGCAGCATGGCGATCAGCAAAAACAAGCCATGGAAAAGATTGGCCCACCGAGTGCGACCGCCAAAGTTTACGTTCGCCGAACTGCGTGCCACCTCAGAAATCATCGGAAGTCCTCCGAGCAAACCAGAGACACCATTGCCCAAGGCGAGTGCGCTGAGATCTTTGTTATAGTTTGACTTACGTTTCCAGGGATCAAGGCCGTCAATCGCCTTGACGGTAAGCAGTGATTCAAGACTGTTCACAAATAAGAACATGACAACATATTTCCAGAATACACCCGTGCCGATGGCGGCAAAGCTTGCATTGAATTTCACATTTGCCCAAAAATCACCAATGGCAACCAGAGAACCGGGGTGTTCACTCTTGAAGTTAAGAACAACGGCCAGCGGTATTGTGATTGCCAACACAACCATCGGAGCCGGAATTTTCTTAAAGAGCCCACCCAGGGCGGGCAATCCAAAAATGATTGCCAAACTAAGAAGGCCTACTATGGCAATATTCAAATCTGCATTCTGGATAAAAGTGGGGATGTGTGTGAACAATCCGATTGGACTTAATCCTTTAGTTAGCGTAGGACTTACCCCCAATAGGACAGGAAATTGTTTTGCGAAAATAAGTACCCCAATAGCAGCAAGCATTCCATGAACTGCAGAATGAGGAAAGAAATCACTCAGCGATCCGAATTTCAAAAATCCGAATATGAGCTGAATGACAGACATTACGACAATAACACCACATGCCAATTGAACAGCGGTCACCCCTTCAATATTAAGCCCGCCCAAATCGGCAACGGCCCCTGCGCAGACAGTAATGAGTCCGGCAGCAGGTCCCTTGATAGTAAGACGTGAGCCTGCAAAAAAGCTCACGACTACCCCACCTATCATGGCAGTAAGTACACCCATGGCGGCCGGGAATCCGCTTGCTTTGGCGATACCTAAGCTGAGCGGCAGAGCCAGTAAGAATACCAGGAAGCCCGCTAAAGCATCACTGGACCAATTTTGTTTTAAGCCTTCAAGGCCGTCTTTAGGGATTTCTGTAGTTTTCATTTGATTATAAATCAATGGCTCATTAATATAATGGCATCTCTAAAACCTGTTTTTTATGGCCTCCACCCGTCAGCAGAGAAGGGTACAAGGCGTTTTTAGAGCCGCCCTAATGATATTTAGAGTAAAAGGACTATGCCTGGTCACTCATCTTTTTATTTTTTAAGATTTCTTTTACGGATTAATTGCAAAACGCCGTTTACAAACGTTAGCGGGTGGGGTGGATTTCCAGGAACATAAAGATCTACGGGATACCGGTCCAGAAAACTTCGGTCGAGCGCGCGGCTGCCGGCAAAAATTCCTCCACTAATGGCGTCGGTGCCAACAAGAATAATGATCTTGGGTGAAGGAACGGCGTCATAACATATCTGAAGCGGACCGGCCATGTTTGCGGAAATAGGTCCGGAGATGACGATTCCATCGGTATGTCGGGGAGAGGCCAGAAATTCAATTCCAAACCGGCCCATATCAAAGTTGGGATTTCCACAAGCATTGAGTTCCTGTTCATCGGCGTTAGCCCCGCCGACGGTGACTACTCTCAATTTCAAGGACCTTCCAAACAGTGAGTGGATCTCATCCCTTATTTTTGATTCATCCAACGTGATGGGATTCAGATCACCTTCTTTCACAATGAGCCGTTCGCGCACATTGGTGGCGATTTTATAGTCCGTAGTGAATTTGATTTTGTTTGGAAAGGCAAAGGAACACTCACCACACATAACGCATTTGCCCATATCGACACTCACGGGCGCCTTGCCTATAGCCCCTGTAGGACACAATGCAGCCAACGCATCTTCATCTACTTTTTCGCTGGATATTTCAGGCCGTCCTTTGAACGGACCCGGAACTTGGGGTTTGGTCACGTCCGGGATAAACTGCTTGCCCAGGCGTTTTAAAATCTGGAGGTCTTCGATCAACATAAATTG
Organism: Bacteroidia bacterium; assembly: GCA_043785125.1. Taxonomy (GTDB): domain Bacteria; phylum Bacteroidota; class Bacteroidia; order Cytophagales; family Cyclobacteriaceae; genus ELB16-189. Next base: position 15,178 of record JAYVXP010000048.1, on the reverse strand, counting down.
TTCCGGTTAAGGTTAATCACTATTTTATCATTAGAGTATTCGCTCCCGGCAAAACCTGGATCGCTTGTTGAATAATTGAAATCAGAAAATCAGGACTCACAACGCCAAAGAAAAGCACCGCACCGATCAGCAAAAGTGGTGATAATGACTCCATGGCCGGCACCACCTCCACGGTTCTGGCATTTTCATTATCAATAAAAATGAGCGTAAAGAAATTGCGGACCATAGCATAAACAAAAAAGGTAAGCAGAAACATGACGATGAATACAATCCACCATTGCCCTGAAATCATCAGCGATTTAAAGAGCATGAATTCGGTCATAAACAAACCCGACGGGGGCATGGCGATGATGCACAACAACCCTGCCAACAGGGCAATGCTTCCCACGGGGCTGCGTTTAAAATAGCCGCCACATTCTTCTTCGATCTTGCTGTTAAAGACGCGATGAACTTGTCCGATTTCAAAAAACATTCCGGCTTTTGCAAAAGCATGCAAAACCAGGTGAAGAATGGCGACCAGGTATCCGTTGACCCCTGTAGAAAATGCAATGAGAATCAAACCAGCGTGCTCCATGCTGGAATAAGCCAGCATGCGTTTATAATTATTTGTTTTCAAAATAAATACCGCGGCAAAGAACAAACTCAATACACCGGTGAGCAACAACAGATGATTCATCCATTCGAGAATACTGGTGTGGGCATAGATTTGGTAAAAGCGATAAATGGCCATAAACCCCACACTCATCAACGGCCCGGAAAACATCGCCCCAATCGGTGAAGGCGAACTATCCTTGGCATCAATATCAATTGTGAAAAACGGGACTACTCCCATCTTTACACTGAAGCCTGCCAGGACAAAGATGAAGGAAGTCTTCAGCCAGCCAATGTTCATCTGTGGAGCCCTGGATACCAATTCATCGATATAGTTTGGTGTGTTGCTTGCGGCGATACTCAGGAACATGATTCCGGCAAATCCAAGTGTCACACCTATTGAGCTCACAAAAAGGTATTTCCACGTAGCTTCCAGGGCAAGTTTGTCGCGGTCGTGATAAATCAGTGCCGCGCCACTCAGTGTTGATGCTTCGAGAAATGCCCACATCATGCCCACGTGGGTAGAAAGGAAGACACCGGAAATTGCCGTGATAAAAATTACAAATGAAGCATTGTGAACCCCAATGCTGCGTGCACTTTGTTGTCGCTTATTTGCATAGATGACATAATGAATGGCGGAAAAAAAACTGATGATAAAAGTGACAAACAGAAATAATACACCCAGCGCATCGGCTTTGAAGAAACTGCTTTCCACGATGTTAAGGTGAAAGCCTTCATAAAAGCACAGCACACCCATGACAGAAATAGCAACGAAAACAAGAATATGACTAACCTTTACGTTCCGGTTAAAGAACAGAAGAAGGATAAGAATACCGGCCAGAATGAAATAGGGTGTTGCCATTTCTACGAGTCTTTTAAGTCTTTGAGTTGATCCACATCCAATGTGCTGAAAGCTTCCAGCCGGTTAATAAATATGCCCAGGATTAATACGGATGAAAACACGTCCAGGAGCACCGCCAGATTTACGGTTAGCGGCATTTCGTTCCCTATTGCCAGCGAAAGCAGAAAAATCCCATTCTCAATGGTAAGGTAGCCCATCATGTGGGTAAACACCTGCTTGTGAACGATGATCAGGTAAAGTCCTGTGAAAATGGCAGCGATCGCGCCGGTAAAATATTTTACTTGTATTTGATTGTCGTGGAGAAAATAGGAAAGCAGAAAGCTTAGAAAAATAATAATGGTCACGACCGTGAGGGATACAAACCCCGGAACGACCATGGCTACCGCACCTCCCCCGTGTTTACGGATTAGCAGCCGGTGAATAAAATACGGCAAGACGATTACTTTTATGATTAATGTCTCCAGTAGGATCAGGATCAAATGCCATGCGTCGATGTTGTTCAATTCAATGTACGTGATGGCAAACAACATTACGCCTTGCAGGGCTATGAGCACATTAAAGGTTCGCATCCGCTCTGCTATGGAGAGATAGATCAGGGTAACGCCAAAGGATATAATGAGCAGACTGATCATAGGAGTTTGTTGGTAATGATGAGGGCAACAATAAAGGCCAATGCCGCAATCGATGAAAGCGTAAGGATAAATTGCGGATTCTTTTCAATCTTAAACCGCGCACGGAATGATTCGAGCAAACCCACGACGACCGCGAAGGCGAGAATCACGACCGCAAACAGCAGGAAGTGCAAGGGCATCGACTCGAGTTTGGGAGAGACAAAGTTGGCGATCAGGGCTCCGTAAATTCCAAACTTGAATGCGCTTCCCAACTGCACCAAACCAAGGTCGAAACCACTGTTGTCCAGCATGATGACTTCATGGATCATGGTGAGTTCCAGGTGGGTCTTTGGATCATCAACCGGCAGGCGACTGTTTTCGATCATGGCAAGTTGTGCGAGAATGTAGGCAGCCAGCACGGAAAGAACGAGTGAACTTCCTGTATTCAACCCCCAATGGGCAAAGATGTTGGCAAACGAGTCATAGCCAGCCATCATAGAAAACGTGCCAAACAGAATTAGAAATGCGGGTTCGGCCAACATGGAATACAATGCTTCGCGATTGGCGCCCATCCCCTCAAATCCGCTTCCGGCATCCAATGCATTGAGGATTAGAAAAAACTTTCCCAGGCCGAGAACGTAAACAAATAACAGCAGGTCTCCTTCAAAGGAAATCAGTCCCGGAGAATCGCCGAAGGGAATAAAGAATACAGCAAACAGAATGGTCACAAAGTAAATGACTGGTGCTATTTGAAAAATGACGCTGGTTGTGGTGCTGTAAACATTTCCTTTTTTCAACAAGCGCACAATGTCCAGCATGGGCTGAAGCAGGCCTGGCCCTTTTCGTCCACTTACCATGGCCTTCACTTTTACAATGATACCTGGAAACAGGAGGGAAGTCAACAATATAATAATGGCCGTAATCATAGCACGTTGGTTATGGTGAGGATAGCTGCCAGAAGGATAAATCCAAGTCCATATAAAATGTAGTGTTGTATTTTTCCGCTCCTGAGAACAACAAATTTTTCCATTATGCCAAGGAAGAAATGAGATGGGTTAAGCACAAGCGCCTTTTCGAGCTGATCATGTTGATGCGTTTCATATTTTCGTTTTACAGTTGGAAAGATTTCCTCTTTGGGAATGGGTGTATAATGTGTCTCCACTCCGGAAAAAGATGAGGTCATCCTGTTCAGGTTATCGGCGAAGGTGGTAGAGGTATATTGATGTCTGAAATCACCAGCCGAATATCCACAGCCCCAGGTTGGGCCTTGTGTAATCGTTTGTCGTTTCTGTTGCCAGGCCCGGATCATAAAGACGACCAACAGCAGTCCAACAAACAGCCCTAGGCTGATGCTTAAGTTGGTCAGCAGGGAACCGAACAGATTTACGGGTGCCTCTGCGCCAGCAGGCAGATACATTGTGGCCACGCCGGAAATCGTTGGTAAAAACAAAAAAGAAAGCAAGCCGATCAACACAATAGGAATGGCAATGAGAAATTTAGGTAACAACATAGAGAAAGGAACTTCTTGAGCGTGTTGCCCTTTCGCGGTCCGCGCATTGCCCAGAAAAACGACACCAAAAGCTTTGGTAAAACAAAAAACCGCAAGTCCTCCCGTGAGGGTAAGTCCCGTTATGCCTGCGAGGAATAAAAGTGACGTATAAATGTCAGTACCCAGTCCCGTGAAGAAGCCCTTGTAAATAAGGAATTCAGAAATAAATCCGTTGAGCGGCGGCAACCCGCAAATGGCCGCTGAAGCCAAGAGGAAGAAAAGCGCGGTGTTGGGCATTTTTTTAATCAGGCCACCGAGTTCATTGACATCGCGGGTATGACACTGATTATAAACCGAGCCCGCGCAATAAAAGAGGAGGGATTTGAAAAGACTGTGGTTGACTACGTGAAGCAAAGCCCCACTGAATCCGAGCATACAAATGACCGGATTGTCGATAGCCTTACCGATCAAGCCAGTTCCGATGCCAATACCAATGATTCCTATATTCTCAATGCTGTGAAAGGCGAGCATTTTCTTGAGATCGTGTTGAAAAATGGCAAAAAAGACTCCGAAAACAGAAGAGATAAGCGAAACGATTAACATAATAGTACCGATTTCGAGCAGATCGAATTGGAGGTAGCTCACCACACGCAGGATTCCATAAATTCCCATTTTAATCATTGTGCCGCTCATCAACCCTGAAACATGGGAAGGTGCGGCAGGGTGTGCATGCGGGAGCCAGCTGTGCAGTGGAATAAATCCAGCCTTGATTCCAAAACCGGCAAAAAACAATAGGAACATGGGAATGGATGCGTAGTCTTTGAAATAGACGGCCAGGCCATCAAATCCGGAGATGCCCGTCTTGGCTTCCACCAACGTGAATGCCGCGAGCACAAAAAACAAGGCAACGTGCATTTGAATAAGATAGTAAATCCCGGTGCGGAGAATTTCTTTTTTCTCGGCCTCAAAAATGACCAGCATAAACGAAGAGATGGACATGATCTCCCACGCCACCAGAAAAGGAAGTCCTTCCTGCAGTACGACGACCAGCGTCATGGCAATCTGCAGCCAGATAAGCCAAAAATAATGCAACGCAAATTCCTGCTTACTCTTGCTGGCTTCAAACGGTCGCAGATAGCCCCTGCTGTACAAGATGCTCGTGAATGTTCCAAAGTTGATGATCACCAAAAAAAATGCTGAGAGCGGATCGATTTTTAGTAAGGAACTGTGAAACCAAAATGGCATCGTCAGTTTTTCCACTACCTGAACGTGATAGGCCAGGCTCTCAAAGGCCCAAAACCCTGTGATGATCGAAAGCATAAGCGACAACGCCAGACAGAGGACCTGTTTCCAACGGATAGGCACAAAAAACACCAGTACCGTCAGGACTGTGATCGCTTCAAAAAAATTTACCACTTTCATAAGCAATATTTAATTATATATCTCCCTCATTTGAGAACTCCGCTCACACTCACTCTCCTCTGGAGAGGGCCCACCTTCGCGAGGCGCTTCGGCGGGGACGCCTGGGTTGAGGTCACAAGTCATGTCCGCAATAACTTAAATTATAACTCTTATTATTAATCGGGAAATCAGAAATTTCGAGATCACGCAGTGACAGTGCCAGGGCAAACCAATTGTGCAACGATGGGTCTTTTATTTTGTAATGCGCAATTTTTCCGTCCTCATCGGTCACAGCACAATGGCATATTTCGCCTCTCCAACCTTCCACAAGTGAAACGGTGAGTGAATCGGGTGCGAGTTTTAATTCAGTTTCCTTTACAGGCTTGGTCGATGGCTCGTTCAGTGTTTTGAGTATGGCCATCAGGTCGCGGATGTATTCAATGGAAGTTTTGATTTCCATTTTGCGCAGCATCGCCCGTGCCCAGACGTCGCCAGTATCGAGGGTTTCGCTGGTGATGGCGAACTTTTTATAGGCTGAAAAGGGGTGTGACTGGCGGATGTCGCGCCCTATTCCGGTCATGCGTGCCGTCATCCCCACTGCTCCGATAAGGCGCATCTGTTTATCCGTCACCTTGCCAATGCTTTCTACCCGCATCAGGACGCTGGGGAGTGAAAACAATCTTTCGGCCATTGGGTCAAAACTCTTTTCAAATGTTGCCAACAGTTTGGTGAGCTTATCCGAAAGTTCTTCTGTAAAAGGATAGTGAGTTCCGCCCACGCGGTTGAGGCCTTTCCCAAAACGGTTGCCACACCAGGTCTGAGCGTAATTGATTACCGGGGTGCGAAGGGTTCCGAAAACAGAAGACGCCAATTGATATGCCAAGCCGATGTTCAAGGTGCCCAGGTCACCCACATGCACAGCGATGCGCTCCAGTTCAAGGCCAATCGTGCGTTCTATTTCCAGACGCTGATTAACCTGCACACCTCCGAGCGACTCCATCAGACTCACAAACGCCAGGGAATGTCCCAGGGCAGTATCACCTGCAATCGACTCGCTCAGCACGGTACGTTGAATCAGTGAATATTTTTTCAAAAATAAATTTTCTATTCCCCGGTGCTGCCAGCCCAGCTGAATCTCAAGGTGCAAAACGGTCTCACCATTGCACAGAAAGCGAAAATGACCGGGTTCAATTACGCCAGCATGAATGGGTCCGACTCCTACCTGGTGTAATTCATTTCCATCAATTTGGTAGAAGGGATAGTTGTTGATGACCTGGGTACGGTCGGCTCTGTTGAAGGCATACCGCAATGGCTTTTTCCAGGGGTGATAAATGAAGTCAATTCCGAAATTTTCAGTCAGCTCGCGTTCAAAGACATGCATGGGAAAAAAATTGCGTGTCAAAGAAGTGAGTTGTTGCTTATCGGTGGAAAGCAATTCATGAGAAACAATCTTGATGTTCTTTTCAGCATCATCGGCTACACAAAAGATAAATTTTAGCCCTCGTGGCGTATGATAGGCAAAATAATTGATGCAATGTCTGGTCTCGCTTTTGAGCAATGCCTCCGCGGTTTGCATAAATTGTCCATACGGTAATACCGGCACATCGCTGAGGGAGATGGTGGCCTGATTCAAGATGGTGGCGTAGGATTTGCCTTCTGCTGTTTCCATAATTATGAAGGAAGAGTTTTAATTGCCGCATAAATGATGTCCACCACGGCCTGCGGACGGAAAAGACCAAGATAAAATACAAATACGAGGATACCCAACTGAATGAATGATTCCCAATTTGTAGCGCCCTGTGGGGTGATGTTGGCAGTGCTTTTCTTGAGAAAAAGAATACCCAGGATGCGTACCGATAATCCATAGATGACCACCAAAACCAGGGCTACTACAATCAATGCCACCCACCACAAGTTTTGGGTGATGAGTGCCTGCATCATCATCAATTCAGAGATGAACAATCCCGAAGGAGGCATGGCGATAATGGAGATAAATCCGAGCAACAAGACCAGTCCTCCGAGGGGATTCACTTTCAGGTAGCTGCCAATATTATCATCCCATTTGGAATTGTAAATCCGGTGCATTTGCGAGACCTGGAAGAACATGCTTGACTTAATAAAAGAGTGCATGATCAAATGCAGAATCGCGGCAAAATAGCCTATTCCTCCGCACGAGAAGGCCACCATGACCAGGCCTGCGTGCTCCATGCTGCTGTAAGCAAAAAGCCGCTTAATGTTTCTCACTTTCACGGAATAGACGGCGGCAAAAAAGAGTGACGCCATTCCGGTGATGAGCAGGAAGGTGTTCATCCAATGTAGAATGGAAGTGGCTGAAAAAGCATCGTAAAATCGATAGATGGCGACAAAGCCAGCGTTCATCAGAACAGAAGAAAGGATTGCACCCACCTGTGAAGGCGATGCATCTTTGGCGTCAATGTCTACATTAAAGAGGGGTACCAATCCCATCTTTACACTGAAGCCCGTAACGATTAACAAAAAACAAGCTTTAAGCCAAGCCTGGTTCATTGTGGATGCAAAGGATCTGATGCCAGCATAGCTGATATCGGCATGACCTTTTTCCTGGGCCGCCAATCCGAGGAACAGAATTCCCGCAAAGGCAATCGCAATGCCAATAGAACAAATAAATAAGTATTTCCAAGTTGCCTCAAGTGAATCCTGGTTTCGGTTATGATAAATCAGTATTGAAGCCCCCAGGGTCGTTGCTTCCACAAAGGCCCAAAGCACACCGAAATGGGAAGTAAAATAGATTCCGGTAATCGCACCCGTGAAGAAAATGGTGCCGGCATTGTGCAAAGAAATGATTGATGGTGTGTTTGATCGGCTTTTGGAGGAGGTAACATAATGTAAGGCTGATATAAAAGTGATGATGACCAGCAGGAAGAAAAAGATAAGTCCCAGATAGTCACAAAAGAAATATTCCCCCAGGCTTTCGCCAACGTGCTGACTCATATAGACGCCAAAGCCCGCCAGAAAAAACACATAGACAAATACCAGAGCATGGGTAATTGAATTCCTTTTGATAACAAACGCAGCGAAGGCGAGTACGGCGGTGACAAGGAGGTACAATGCGATCATTTCAGGCTAATCTTTAAGCTTGGAGAGTTGGCCAATGTCTGTGTTTTGAAAATAATCTTTCAATTTATTGAAGAACATGCCCATGATCAGGATCGAACTGAAAATATCGAGGAGGATGGCCGCGTTGACAAACATGGGCATTTCAGAACCCAGGGCTAGTGACAACAGAAATATTCCATTTTCAATGATCAGATAGCTAACCAGGTGGGTAAGAATATCCTTGTGGTTGATAGCAATAAATAAACCGATGAGCAGTGAGGAGATTGCCGCTGTGAAATATTTCACCTGCAGATGTTCATTGTGCATCACGTGGGCAGCAATAAAACTGCCGACAATAATAACACTGGCAACAAACACAGAGTAGTAGCCTTTGATGGGGCCGCTGTTATTGCGATGGTTTTTCACCTTCACAATGCGGGTCATGAAGTAGGGAACAAATACCGCTTTCACAATCAATGTTTCTACCAGGATGAATATGAATTGCAGCGTGTCTATTTCATTCAGTTCGGAATAAGCTAAACCAAATAAAAGGAGCCCTTGAAAAGTGAGCAGCCCGATATAGCTTTTGATCATCTCGGTCTTGGCAATATAAACCAAGGAGATGATAAAAAGGATGACGACAAAATTGTCGAAGGTTTGCATGATTAAATGCTGTTATTTATGATCATGACAACAAAAATTAAGATGGTGGCGATGGCACTGATGGAAAGAATGTATTGCGCATTCATCACCATTTTGTTGCGTGCCCGGAAGGATTCTACATAGCCAATCCCAACCGCAAAGGTTACCTGCATGGCAAGGAAAATTAATATGCGAACGAACAGATTTAATTCGGGAGTGGAGAGTCCGAGATCTTGTGGAATGAGGCAGTTGGCACTCAGCATACCAAAGATAACAAACTTAAAAATATTGGCCATCTTGATAATACCCAGATCAAATCCGCTGTGGTCGAGTACCATCACCTCGTGAACCATCGTCAGTTCCAGATGGGTGAGGGGGTCATCGACAGGGAGGCGGCTGGTTTCAATTAACGTGATCTGACTGAGAACGTAGGCCGCAATCAATCCAATGACCAGTGAGAAATACGAAGAGAAATGAAGTTCCCTGAAGATGTCTTCAAATGAATTGTAACCAGTAAACATGGCCAGCGATCCGATGAGAATAAAGAAAGCGGGTTCCACCAGTAAAGCATAAAATACTTCACGGTTGGCCCCCATGCCTTCGAAGCCGCTGGAAACATCAAGGGCACTGGCAACCAACAAGAAGCGGCCCAGGCCTAGAAAATAAGCAAACAGCACAAAGTCACCCTGAAACGAAATAAAGGAAGTATTTTCTTCAAACGGGATCATGAACATCGCTGTGATGACCGATGCCAGATAAATCGATGCCGCAATCTGGAAAACGTAACTGGACGAAGTACTGAAGACATTCCCTTTTTTGAGCAACCGAAAAATATCCCTCCAGGGTTGAAGAATGCCGGGTCCTTTACGGCCGCTGAACTTTGCCTTTGTTTTAATGATGACACCGGGAAAGAAAATACTGGCCAGTAAAAGAAGCAACAGGGATATCATAGATCAGAATACTTTTAAAAGTGTGAGCAATCCGATGATAATTATAAAAGCCAATGGATAGATCAGGTAATGATGAATCATTCCGGTCTGCGCCCAACCCGCCCTCGGTATCCAGAGAATAAATTTATTAACGGGTTTTAACACCAGTTTTTCTTCGATCAGGTCTTTGGTCTCCGTTTGAAATATCCGGGCAGCAGGAAAAATTTCCTCCTCTTTAAATATCTGGTTACTTCGCTCAATCATCAGTGCGCCTTCAGTTAGTCTACCCAGACTATCCGCAAAAGATGTGGCCGTATACTGGTGTTTGTAATCCCCGGCCGAATAACCACACCCCCATGTTGGGCCATAAGCAACAGGAATATTTTTTTTTCGGATCGTCCTGAGGAGCATGATCAAAAGAAAAACGCCAAGGAAAATGAGGTTGGATAGGCTGACTGCAGTCAAAGCCCCACGTGTGGAAGGTATGAGCGTGATCGATGAAGTTGAAAATGAATAATGAGAAAATGTGGACATGACCGATGAAATCAAATTCAAATAGTAGTACGGGAATAAGCCAATGCTCGCCATGAGTGCTATGATGAGGTAGCCCGGCGCCCGCATGACCAGCGGAACTTCTTTGGGTTCTTCTTTGTGCGGGATCCTCCGTGAACCCAGAAAGGTGAGCCCAAAAGCTTTGGAGAAGGAATAAACGGAAAGTCCGCCGATCAGTGCCAGGCTCAGGATAATTCCCAGGCTCAACAGGGAGGTCGAGAAGTTTGCCTTTCCGATTGTTTGGAAAGCACTGCTGTATAAAAGGAATTCAGAAATGAAACCGTTGAAAGGTGGGATGCCACAGATCGCAATGGAACCAAGCAGAAATAATAAAGCCGTTTTGGGCATTTGCCTGATGATTCCGCCAAGCTGATTTTGATCACGCGTGTGGGTGGCGTAATAGACATTGCCGGCGGCATAAAAAAGCATGGACTTGTACAGCGAATGATTCAGGATGTGGAAGAGCGCCCCCGCCAGTCCGAGAAAGCACAACACATCGTTGTTCATGGCCTTTCCGATAGCGGCAATACCGATACCCATGCCGATGATACCAATATTTTCAATGCTCGAATACGCCAGGATTTTTTTTAAGTCATGCTGAAAAATGGAATAAAGAATGCCAATGATTCCAGTGACAGCAGAAATGGTGAGGACGAATAGCCCGATGGTCATGAAGTCGGACTGAACGTGCGTCATGATCCTAAGGATTCCATAAATTCCCATCTTGATCATGATTCCGGACATGATTCCTGAAACATGCGAGGGTGCCGCGGGGTGAGCGTGGGGCAGCCAGGTATGCAAAGGGACAAATCCCGCTTTGATTCCGAAGCCGGTGAAGAACAATAAAAATATCCAGCGATTATCATGGTCAGCGAAGTAATCCGGAAGTGCATCAAAACCGAATTGGCCATTGGCTTTGAACACCAGGAGAAAGGCAAGCAGAATGCAGATGAAACCCACATGCATTTGCACCAGATAATTAATTCCTGTTTTGAGGGTGGTCTCTTTGTCCCCTTCAAAAATGACCAGCAGAAAAGAGGATAAGGACATCATTTCCCAGGAAGTGAGAAAGGAAACACCGTCGCGCATGCTCACCACCTGGATCATGGAAGCCTGAAGCCAGATCAGGCAGAACAGATGAAGCGAAAGTTTTGTTGCGCTTTTTTTTTCGAAATAAGGCTGCAGGTAGCCCGATCCATAAATTATTCCTGTAATGCACGTGAAATTAATGAGCAACGTGAAGAAAGCACTCAGCTTATCAAAGACCAGGGAAGGATTTTCTTTCCAGAATGAAATGCCGAGGTCAATCACAAGGGCTTCTGGCGAGAAAAGCGCAGTCACCGCCCAGGAAGTAGTCGTGATCGCCAACACGAAGCATACGATTATTGTGTAAAGCCGTTTCCAGCCCTTTGGCACGAAAAATATTCCTAGTGAAAGAAGAAAGGCCGCTTTGAATAACAGGATCATGAAGAGTTATCAAAATTGATGAAAAGATGAGGGGCACACTTTAGACTTCAATTGGTGTAAAAAGTCACACCCGGAACATCAAAAGAGTTCAATCCAGAATAAAATGGCCTAAATCAGAAGGTGGCGGTGTAGTGTAAAAAGGGGAGGATGTGTATCGTAATGTTTTTCATTGTGCGCTAGAAGCGTCCAGGTTGATTCTCGGTTTACATACAGGATGGGTTCATGAGCCAGAGCCGGTTTTGTGAAAAGCGGACTTACTTTCGAATGTTTAGATTCCCTTTGTCTTTCTTCATTGTCCGCTTCCTCATTAAAGAAAAGAATGGGGTTTCTTTGTTTGGCAATGTGGAGAATCCGTTGTTGAAATGGGTCCGATTTTTCAGAAGGAAGCAGGTCACTGACAAAAGTCGGCGTCAGAAACTCCATCAACAGGAGGAGGATTGAAAACGATTTTAACACCTTACAAGACCGGAGGTTCATGGTATGGGTTACTAACAAATGTGTAAAGAAAATGAAGAATATGCCAACGAAACTGCAATCAATGGTCAACAATCGATTGCTTAGAACAAAACGCTATGTTTACCAACGGCAAAGAGCGTCAGGCAAGGGCAACCCAGAGGGGTGGTGAAAGGGGGTACCCTATAAATAAGGAGTCAAAAACTTCATTAATCCGGCGATCTCCTTTTTCTTCAGGGCTGGAAAATTGGCAATCCGGAACGTGTCTTTCTTCAAAGCACCATAACCCTCTCCTAATAGAAAGCCATGTTTTGGCGCATTTTTTTTGATTTTTTCAAGGAGAACGGAATCTGATTGGACAGCCACAATGGTCCTGGATCTCACTGCAGGATTACTCACGAGATACTTCAGTACCTTTGAGTTTCTGAAGAATGCCTGCCACTCCTCCGCTCGTACTTTTATTTTTTTATCAATTTCCGCGATGGGTTGTCGATCCTGAAGCGTGCGCATCAACAAATAAATGCCCAACACATTGGGTGTGCAAGGCGTCTGCCATTTGGCCATCATATCGGCCATGAGGGTGAGGCTGTTATAATGTTGGGTCTCGTGCACACTCCTGATGACCTCCATTCCTTTTGGGGAAACAAGCATGATGCCCAGCCCTGCAGGCAAGCCAAAACATTTTTGGACAGACGCAAACCACACGTCTGCTTCCTTGAATTGGAGGCGAACGCCGGCCATGGAGGAAGTGGCGTCGACAGCGATAAGGTGATGAGGATTATTTTTCCGGATGTTGGAGATGATCGCATTGCTCACTTGTGTCCCATTGGAAGTTTCATTTTGTGTGAGACAGATAACTTCGCCGGTTTGGAAAATCATTTTTTCTGGATTGGGAAAAGATTCCAGATCAAAAGGAATGGCTTTCGCTTCCGGGTGGAGGCGATGGGTGTAGTCAAACCATTTTTCACCAAACGCGCCGTTGTAAATATGGATGCTTTGCGTCGTGACCAGGGATTGCGCAATAATTTCCCAGCACTCCGTTGCAGAGGAAGTGAAGAATACCGTAAAGTCTTTAGGGATGTTTAGTTTTGATTTCAGTAAAGAGATGGTCCCTTTTGAAAGGTCGATAAACTCCGGGCTACGGTGATTCATGCTCAGGATGCCGTCGCGATGCGCCTCTTTAACGTACCGGGGGATTTCGTCGTATACGCGTGATGGACCGGGGTAGAAGGAGATCATGATTCAAGAAAATATATTCCAGGGTTTCCTTTCACTTTCTATTGGCCAGGTAATTTGCGGCCATGGCATATCCCTCCGTTCCAAAACCAGAAATGATGCCAGCGCATTTGGAGGTGATGAGGCTAGTGTGGCGGAATTCTTCTCTTGCATAAATGTTGGAGATATGAACTTCCACTACCGGCGTGGTGATGGCTCCGATGGCATCGTGGATGGCGACAGAGGTATGGGTGTAGGCGCCGGCATTCAGGATAATGCCGTCATAGGAAAATCCAACCTCATGAAGCTTGTTGATGATTTCGCCTTCAACGTTGGATTGATAGTAGGACAATTCAACTGCGGGGAATCGTTTTTTTAAATCACTGAAGAAGGACTCAAAGCTCTGGCCTCCATAGATGTCTTTCTCGCGCTTGCCAAGAAGATTAAGATTGGGGCCGTTGATGATCTGGATTTTCATTGAATGAGACTGGAAAGTATAACCAATTTATCGGGTTCAATTTACAAATCCCAACCTGACCCGCCAACTTTATGCAGGGTTATTCAGGGCCCCTAGGAGAAAGGCCGCCGATGCGGTATTTTTGAATATGAACTGGGCCATGCACATCAAGCATTTTGGTAATTACCTGAAGCTGGAACGATCCCTTTCCGGGAATTCCATTGAAGCCTACGTTCATGATGTGGAGTTGCTCCGGCAGTATGTTGAAATTTCAAAACTGGAGCTTTCTCCACTGACGATCACCGCGAAACACCTTCACGGATTCTTGCAATACATCAGCGAACTTGGGATGAGTGCCTACAGCCAGGCCCGGATTTTATCCGGGATCAAGTCATTTTACAAATACCTGTTGTTTGAGGAGCTGATCGAAAATGATCCGACCGCACTGCTGGAAGGACCCAAGATTGGAAGAAAGTTGCCGGATACATTAAGTTTTGTAGAAATTGAAAATCTGTTGGATGCGATTGACCTTTCCACTCCCGAAGGTGGAAGAAACCGCGCGATGCTGGAAGTTTTGTATAGTTCGGGACTGCGTGTTTCAGAGCTCGTCGATTTGAAACGGGCCAATATTTATTTTGACATTGGTTTTCTGCGGGTCATTGGGAAAGGAAATAAAGAACGCCTTGTGCCCATTGGCAGGGAAGCCATGCGCTATTTGAAAATTTATCAGGAAGAACTGAGGGTTTTGGTACCCGTACAAAAGGGATTCGAAGCAAATGTGTTCCTCAACCGCAGGGGCAGGAAACTCTCGCGGGTGATGATCTTCACGATCGTCAAGAATCTGGCAGCAAAAATAGGGCTAAAAAAAACAATCAGCCCGCACACGTTCCGTCACTCTTTCGCCACCCATTTGATCGAAGGCGGCGCCGACCTGCGGGCCGTGCAGGAGATGCTTGGCCATGAATCCATTACCACCACAGAAATCTACACTCACCTCGACCGCGATTACCTGCGACAGGTTATTCAGGAGTTTCATCCGAGAAGTTGATTGGTTCCATCCGGCAGCCAATGCATTTTACCACCGAGAGCACAGAGGGCACAAAAGTTATTTATCCTGCAGGTTTTCGAAATATCTCAGTGTTCTCCGTGTGCACTCCTCCGTTTTCTCAGTGGTAAAGAATCCGGGTCCATCCGGCAGCCAATCCATTTTACCACCGAGAGCACAGAGGGATGCACAAAGAACACTGAAATATTCATAAAAGGCTGATAAATAACTTCGTGCCCTTTGTGCATTCCTTCGTGCCCTCCGTGGTAAAAATCCCGGTCCTTCCATTAGTCAATGCAATTTACCAAGAAGCACACTTGAATTTTGAATCCTTGGATTGCTATCTTTGTGGGATGATTCAAAGGGTGCTTCTGATTCCTGTTTTGATG
>JAYVXP010000047.1:0-2570 GCA_043785125.1 Bacteroidia bacterium | reverse complement strand
AAAAATGAGACCGCTACCGTTTAACTAAAAACCTCCAACAAAACCCCAAAAAGCCCTTGCCGGGTAAGGATAATTGTTAATTTTGCCCCGGCCTAAATTTTATTGTTGCCACTTATAATCCATGGGCAAATTTATTCGTCTTAAGAAAGGATTCACGATCAATCTCGCAGGCAAAGCCGCCCCCAAAATAGCCGAAACCGAACCTGCCGAAACAGTCTCCATCAAACCTTCCGACTTCCACGGACTTTATATTCCAAAAGTGGTTGTTAAAGAGGGTGATAGTGTGAAAGCCGGTACTCCACTCTTCCACGACAAGCGACTTGAACGGGTACAATTTACCTCCCCTGTAAGTGGTGAGGTTGTGGAAGTGCGTCGCGGGGAGAAACGCACGCTGTTGGAGATCAAGATACTGGCCGACAAGAAGAGTGATTATGAGAGTTTCAGGAAATACACCGTTTCTGAAATTGCCAACCTCTCTGCTGATAGCATTAAGTCGCAACTCCTTCAGGCAGGCGTATGGCTCAATCTTATCCAACGGCCATTTGGAACAATTGCAGATCCAGCCATGACGCCCAAGGCTATTCACATCTCGGCCTTCGATACGCACCCACTGGCCCCTGACTATAGCATTTTGTTCAAAGGACAGGATCAGTTTTTCCAGATAGGTGTTGATATTCTGAAAAAGTTAACGACTGGTGTTATCAATCTAAATACACACACCACAAGCGAAATTTCAACTGTATTCTCCCAGGTAACGGGTGTTGAAGTAAACAAATTTTCCGGACCGCATCCCACAGGATGTGTTGGTGTGCAGATTCATCATATTGACCCTATTAGTAAAGGTGACCTCGTATGGACAATCAATCCATTCGGTGTCATTCAAATCGGCAGGCTATTTCTGAATGGCGTTTATGATGCCTCAAAAATAGTAGCTGTGGTTGGCTCGGAAGTAAAGCATCCACAGTATTACAAGACCGTAACCGGTGCGTCGATCAAAAAATTAGTTGCGAATAATCTAACAACTGAAAATGTGAGATTTATTTCCGGTAATCCACTCACCGGGACCAACATCGGCAACGAAGGACACCTGGGTTTTTATGATCTGCAGCTAACGGTTTTGCCGGAGGGCAACCATCATGAATTCATTGGCTGGATCATGCCGGGCGCCAATAAGCTTAGCATTCACCGGGCATGGGGATTGTTTTCATTCCTAAATCCGAATAAGGAATTCAAATTGGACACGAACACACACGGAGAGCCACGCGCTTTTGTTCAAACAGGTGTTTTCGAAAAGGTAGTACCAATGGATATTTTACCGACGCACCTGATAAAGAGTGTGCTGGCGGAAGACATTGATGAAATGGAGGCCTTGGGGATATACGAAGTAATTGAAGAAGACCTTGCCCTTTGCGAATTTGTGGATGTTTCCAAACATAACGTACAAGAGATACTCCGTGATGGACTTGAGTTGATCAGAACGAGCTAAGCGAGCATATGAAGTTTTTAAGGAACCAGCTTGATTCGGTCAAGCATTATTTTGAGAAGGGTGGAAAGTTGGAGAAGTATTATTTCGCCTACGAGGCATTCGATACATTCTTATTCGTACCCAATACAACCGCGGAGACGAAAGGCGTTCAGATACGTGATGCAATCGATTTGAAAAGATTGATGATGACCGTTATCATTGCGATGATGCCGTGCCTGATTTTCGGCATGTGGAATGTAGGACATCAGCATTTCCTGGCACTGCAACACGCAGCAACGGTAGGGCAGAAGTTTTGGTTTGGCATACTGAAGACGGTTCCGATCATTATCGTGTCATACGGTGTGGGTCTTACTATAGAATTCATTTTTGCCACGATCCGAAGGCATCCGGTGAATGAAGGTTTTCTTGTCACCGGTATGTTGATCCCATTGGTAATGCCTGCAAGCATTCCCCTTTGGCAGGTGGCAATTGCTACTGCATTTGCGGTCGTTATAGGAAAAGAAGCATTCGGGGGCACCGGTATGAACGTGGTAAACGTGGCGTTGACGGCCCGTGCCTTTTTATACTTTGCATATCCTTCACAAATTTCAGGGGAAGTATGGACCTACCTGGGCGATGGTGCCAAGACCGTTGCAGGGTATTCAGGAGCCACACCGCTGGCCCTCGCGGCCCAATCGACGGGTAATGTGGTTAGTGACTTCAATTCCTTTGGTGCCGGCTGGGCGGATGGAATTTATAATTTCTGGAATATGTTCATGGGAGTGATGCCGGGTTGCATCGGTGAGACCTCAACGTTGATGTGTCTGATAGGGGCAGCCATTTTGATCATCACCGGAGTTGGAAGTTGGAAGATTATTGTCAGTGTGTTTGCAGGAGCATTTGGAATGGGTCTCTTTTTGAACGCGGTGGGTACAACACCCTTCACCCAAATGCCGGCATATTATCACCTGGTAGTCGGTGGTTTGGCCTTTGGTGCAGTGTTTATGGCAACAGACCCCGTAACGGCGTCCCAGACAGAAACAGGAAAGTGGATTTACGGTATTTTGATTGGTATCTTTACAGTGCTGATCAGAGTATTTAATCC
>JAYVXP010000046.1:0-2574 GCA_043785125.1 Bacteroidia bacterium | reverse complement strand
GTGGTGGACCATTTTCAAGGCAACAAACAAGAAATTACATTGCTCGATATTGGCACGGGTAGCGGTTGCATAGCCATCACGCTGGCGCTTGAACTTCCAACTGCCACAGTGTTTGCAACGGACATCAGCATTAATGCATTGGAAATCGCTAAAGAAAATACAAAAAGCCAGAAGGCAAAAGTCAAATTCCAAAAACATGACATACTGAACGATACGATTTCAATGGGTCAGTTGGATGCAGTCGTGAGCAATCCGCCTTATATTTTAGAAAATGAAAAGACCTTTCTGGAAAAGAAAGTTATCGAATATGAGCCGGCGCTGGCATTGTTTGTACCTGATCCAAACCCGCTTTTGTTTCATCAGGCGATCGCTGAAAAAGCAAGGCTGTCATTGAAACTTGGAGGCTTTTTGCTCACTGAAATCAATGAGCGCCTTGGATTTGAGACCGCTGCATTGTTTCGGTCATTCGGATATGCTGATGTAAAAATCATTAAAGATTTGGATGGAAAAGACAGACTGGTAACTGGAAGAAATAAGAACTGAAAACATCCACCGTTCATTCAAATATTCATTTTTCAAAAAAAACAGGTGAATCCTTGTTTTGGGGATGCAATTCTGACCAATCTTTGAAAGTTAAATCAATTTCAGGGTTCAAATTTTTTGAGGGTGATGTAATAGCGGTTCCGATTGGTGGGCCTTACCTATAAGTTGTAATTCGGTTTTGGGTATGCAGGAAATAATTTGTGCCAGTATCGACTGTCCGACAAAAGTTTTACCTTTATCCATGTCATTATTGTTGTTTAGTCACTACAAAATGGGCACAAAAAAAAGTGGCTTAATCGCCATCCTTTTGATTATTTAGTCGGACAACACTGATATAAAAACATTCATGAGAAACTAAAGTATTTTGTTTATGAAAACCATCATTTCCGGCCTCTTACTTTTAGGTTTTTCTCTAATTCTCTGCTCAGGTCATTGTCAAGAACAGATTCAGTTTAAAAGCTTTAAAGAGATCAAACCATTTACATTTAAAAGAGGAAAAAGCTACGAGATTACCTGGACAGGAGGAGTATCTACAGACGTTTTGACCATTCAATTGGTAAAAGGCGGTGTAAATGTTTTAGAATGGGTCAATGTCGCAAATACAGGGCAGCATGAATTCAAATTTCCTGCGTCACTTAGACCAGGCAAAGATTACTCGTTCGATGTTGTAAGAAATGGCGATGTGTTGTTTACGTCCCGGTTTTTTTCCATCAAAAGAAAAATTCCACTGGCGCTTAGGTTCAGTCCATTACTGGTTGCGGGAATTGTGCTGGTGATTCTACCCAAAAATGATACGAATCGCCTTGCCTTACCTCCTTCTCCAAACTAAAACCTGCTTGCTAACGGGAATTTCTCATGACGAATTTTTAGCAGGGATCAATTCAAAACCTCAACGCCACCATCGCCATAAAATTCCTTCCCGCCTGGGGATAGTAATAATTCTGACGGTGCGTCGCCTGCAGCCCGCTGAAGTAGCCCCAGGTGTATCCATTGGATGCATACTTCACATCAAAAAGATTATTCATCAGCAAACTGATCCCTATTTCCCGCATCCAGGAAGGCTTGATGGAATAGCTTAAGCGGAGGTCATTGATAAAATAGGCATCAATCCTCCGTGATTCGCCGGAGGTGTTGTCGAGGAATTGTTTGCCAACATATTTTGATAAGGCTGTTACGTCCAAATTCCGGATCAGCCGCCAGGTCAATGACGAACCGCTTATCACATTGGGCGAAAAGGAAATATCGGTGTCCGTGTAGGTGTTTTTTTGCTCATTGTATTGATCATAATTTGTCCCATAATCATACAGTACTTCGGTAAATTTCTTTATGGTATTGCGGCTGAGGGTGAGGTTTGCATTCCAGGCAAGGCGCGGCGTGAGCCGGACCATTCCTTCCAGCTCTATTCCCATTCGATAACTTTGATCAACATTGGTCCGGATGGAATTCCCCACATCATTTAACTGGCCTGTCAACACCAACTGGTTTTTATAATCCATAAAGTAATAATTCGCGTGGAAAAAGAAATTGTCGCCACTCTTCCGGTAGCCGGCTTCAAGGTCATTCAGGGTTTCATGTTTTGGTTGTTGGCCTGTTGTCGCATTGACAAAGTCATCCCGGACCGGTTCACGGTTGCCGATCGCGTACGAAACGTACAACTGGTCGCGGTCCGATAGTTGGTAGGTCAGGCCGAATTTTGGATTAAAAAAATTGTAGCGCACATCGACATTAAACTGCTGCTGCTCATTCTCGGTGCCGGACGCTGAGTAGGTCACCGTTCGTACTTGAAGATCGGCAAACGCATAAAGTTTATCCACTAGTTGATAGTTGTTCTTCCAATAGATATTAAAATCTGTTTTGTGACCCTTGTTGAAATAGTAGCGATAATCTTTCGGTGCCGTCAGTGCGGTTTTTGCCCACGTTACTTCTCCATAGTGATCACCGGAGTAGTCATTCCACCCTCCGCCAAGCACGGAGGTCCACTTTTCTTTTTCATAATTGAGTGAATACGTAAATCCATAAAACGTATTGTCC
>JAYVXP010000045.1:0-2577 GCA_043785125.1 Bacteroidia bacterium | reverse complement strand
TAAGCGCCGATCCCCAGCTTGGAGAAGAAGGTTACGAGCTAAACATTACAAACAACCTTCTGAAATTGGCCGCCAACAAACCAGCAGGACTGTTTCGCGGAATTCAAACCTTACGCCAGGTGTTTCCAGCTAAGATTGAACTTTCAACTGCACAACAAGGGCCGTGGAAAATTCCAACAGGCATGATTCGTGATTATCCCTCGTACGCCTGGCGGGGATCTATGTTGGATGTGGCGCGACATTTCTTTGGTGTGGAAGATGTAAAACGGTACATCGATTTGATTAGCTACTATAAAATAAATATACTGCACCTGCACTTGAGTGATGATCAGGGATGGCGTATTGAAATTAAATCATGGCCCAACCTGACGAAGCATGGAGGCAGTACACAAGTGGGCGGTGGAAAGGGAGGTTTTTATACACAGGAACAATATGCTGAGTTGGTTGCATATGCGAAAACGAGATACATCACCATCGTTCCTGAAATTGATTTACCCGGTCATATTAATTCGGCATTGGCTTCGTATGGAGAACTGAATGGGGGCACAATTGTTCCGGAGGAAGGACGGGTGGCTCTTTCAAATCCTTATCACGATGTACTGGGCGCCAAAACAAAGCCAACAGAATTGTACACGGGTATTGCAGTTGGGTGGAGTACACTTCGAATCGAGAAGGAAGTTACATTCAAATTTGTAGAGGACGTGCTTCGCGAACTGGCAGCCCTGACTCCCGGTCCCTATCTTCATATTGGAGGTGATGAAGCTGCTGCTACAAAAAAGAAAGACTATATAACCTTTATCAACCGGTTTAAGGATATCGTCAAAGCGAACGGCAAGATCATGGTGGGTTGGGAAGAAATTGCGCAGGCGGATATCAATTCGGAAGTTGTTACCCAATACTGGCATTCTCAAAAGTATGCCCAAACGGCAGTTGAAAAAGAAAGTAAAATCATCATGTCGCCATCCACGAAAGCCTACATAGACATGAGTTATGATTCAACCACCAAGCTAGGCTTACACTGGGCTGCCTATATTGAAGTGGACAGCGCGTATCGATGGAATCTGGCGACGCACGTGAAAGGCATTGGCAGGGAGAATATTCTTGGAATAGAAGCGCCTCTTTGGTCAGAGACCATAACCACAATGGACGACATTGAGTTCATGGCTTTCCCACGCCTGCCCGGTTATGCGGAGATTGGCTGGTCGCCTGAAGAAGGGAGGAACTGGGAAGAATATAAGGTGCGATTGGGGAGCCATGGTCCGAGGCTACAAGCGATGAAAGTTAATTTTTACCGGTCAAAATTGGTGCCGTGGATGGATTGACCGATTCTTTGAACGGCGAAGTATCGTCCAACTTTCGTCTTGCGTGAATAGCGCTTTACTTGTCGTGACGGGAGGCGTAAAATTTATTCGCTATAAATGAAAGCGGCAACCCAATAGCAGCCATAAGGACGAGTGCCCCGATGATCGCTGAGACAATTCGAAAAGGAAATGGAGGCACGTTCGACAAAGGCAGAACGATTCGATTCATGATCAACCAGATAAAAAGTCCATACCCCGCACCCGTAATAATTTTATTCTTAGACAATATTAGCTTGATTTAAAAAATAAAAATAACGAAAAGCCGGTGCTTAGAGTTCTGTGCCGGGGCCGCTTGGCCCATCATTGTATCTGCATGACAGACTTACCCGTGCGGGGCCCGGCTGGATTTGCATGACTGAGTTGCTTGAACGAAGCGCCTAGATATGGCAATTCCGTTTTGATAAGAAAAAATTTTGGACCCTTTTTATGGAAAATTCCAAATATTAAGCGAATTTGTAGTGGAATCATTTCTTCGAATCGAAAACTTATTGTAATGACTAAAACTGATGTAAAATGAAAAAACCGCTTAATAGTCTAAGGACATTTGTCTTACTATGTGCTTCACTGATCGTGGCTTCGTGTGCCCTTAGTTCAAAATCAGTTTCCGTTGATGTTGACAAGATCAGTCAGCAGGGATTTGTGATGGCCAAGCCGATTGTGGCGGATGTAAAAGTTGAGATCAGAAAAATTGAAGGAATGGCCCGCGTGAACAACAAGGATTTTGGAGGTGATATGTTACGGGCAGAATCAACGGCGAAAAACCTCGCCATTATGGATGCCGTGAAGAAGGGGGATGCCGATGTGATCGTTCAGCCCATGTACACCATGACAAGAGACATGACGAATACCACTGTGTCTGTGATCGGGTTTGCCGGAAAGTACAAGGCATTCAGACAATATACGGCCGCTGATGAGCTGGCCTTCAAGTTGCGGGTAAAAATGGATCGTACTTCACTGATCACCATTATCGATCAGCCTACGGAAGTAGGAGTTACAAAAGGCGGCGGCTCAATAGTCAAAGCAACGAAATAAAAATACCGGGCATGAAACACACAGTGAAACTATTGATACTTTTTCTTGGCGCATCAATCTTTCTTTCCGCCTGTCAGGTAGCGCATAAATCTGCTTCGATCGGTGTGGAGGACATTAAGAAATCAGGATTTGTAATGGCAAAGCCTTTGATTTCTGAGATTGAGGTAGAAAACCAAAAGATTGA
>JAYVXP010000044.1:0-8572 GCA_043785125.1 Bacteroidia bacterium | reverse complement strand
GTAAACCACGAATTGCTCACTTCAGGGAACCTCACGATCACCCAACCTGGATATGTTTATATTTACCTGAGCAATGAAGAGACGTCACCTGTGGAAGTGTATTTTGATGACTTTATGGTGACGCAAACGAAATCGCCGGTAGTACAGCAGGATGATTATTATCCCTTCGGTTTGACCTTTAACTCGTACTCCAGAGAAAATAGCGTTCCGAATAATTACAAGTTCAATGGCAAAGAATTACAACCAGACTTAGGCCTCAATTGGGAAGACTTTGGGGCACGAATGTATATGCCAGATATTGGAAGATGGGGAGTGATTGATCCACTCAGTGAGAAGAGCAGAAGGTGGAGCCCGTATGTTTTTGCCTTCGACAACCCTATTCGCTTTATTGATCCAGATGGAATGGAGGGCGAGGATCCTAATGACAAGAGGAAAAAAATGTTGGAGACGGTGAAAAAATCTGCCGAACAAAGCCAAGGAAAAAACACAGACATAAATCCAAAAACCGGAAAAGCAGATTTACCATCAAAATCATATGGTGGTGTAGGTGCTGATAAAAAACCTGGAGAGTCAATGGATTGCGCAAGTTTAGTTCGAAGTGCTTACAAGACAGCGACAGGCAAAGACCTATTTACGATATCCGATCCCAAAAAGGCGAAGGAAATTGCTGAGAAAAATAATCAGATGGTAGATTATGGAAATGGACAGAAAGGACCCACTGGGGTTTCAATTATAGCAGCAGCAGGAAAAGAGATTCCTTTAGGTCAAGTGAAAGAAGGCGATGTCCTAATATTTGGCAACTACAGTCACATCGCAATGGCAAGTGGAAACGTACAAACGGATTCGGACGGAAATACTTTATCTGTAACGGCCACTGGATCTCAGACATCTACCGGACCTGCTGACATTAATATTTCGATGGATAAACGTGGTGGCAATTCCTATTGGTCACCGAAGCTCACTGCGGCATACAGGCTACCAGAAATTAATGAAGAAAAATAAAGCAAAATGCGAACTCTAAGGGCAGCAGTTGTTATTTTAATATTCACCTGTAGTTGTTTTGGGCAAAAGAAACCATGCTCCAGCAAGTACGAATATTTGACTTATAGTTTTAAGATTGATAATCAGGATAGTGCCAAGATGGGTTTTACATTTTTTGCGGATGATGAATCGTACGGAGTAAAAGCTGTTGCAATATATCCAGGTTCGAAATACGTGTATGTGATTGATGCTAGTCATGGTAATCTCAAAAGAATTGACATTGCGAATGGGCAAACAATATCAAGTAGAAAGGTAAATATCAAATATAAAGGCCTTTTACTTTATGATATAGCCGTTATGCAAAATAAGGTTTATGTCACTTCCGATCGTGGAGTGTTTATTTTCGACACCAATCTAAACTACATTGGAAATATCGAATCAGACTCTGTATGGACTAATCTGACTGGGTTCTCAAGGGTAACCAATGACAGTTTATTCATTGCCATTCGGGGAACCCAACTTAAGGATTTAAGTATTGAAGAAAGCCAACTTGTAATAACCAAGGATTCTAATTTTTTGAGAAAGAAAATAATTCCAATTAAAGAGCTCACTGAAGAAAGAAAAATACGTAGAATTTTGGGAAAGGAGTATCAAACCAATATGTCTGGCGGAAAACCTTTTCTTCAAAATGAATTTGGTTGTTATGAGTTAAAAAGTTCCATCCCTAATATCAGTAAATATTATAGCTCAAGGAATATTGATTTTGATAAAAGGACTATTGTCTATTTTGATTCAACTCCGGAACAATTAAATCTGTATTGTTACTTGCTTGATTAATGTGACGTTGCCGTATGGCCAGTATTGGTGAACCTCATCACCAACACGGGCGAGATAAGAAGATTGCAGCAATCCAGTTTCTTGTTTTAAATTATAAGGCCCGGTTAAGGAGGCTTTCTTACGGGTGAGAGTGAAAAGCTCAACTTGCATTTGCATCCAAATCCTAGGGAACACTCTGACGCATCCATCATAAGTCGGACTGATAGGTCATAGAGTAATTTATTTTTGAGCACTTCTGGGTACAATTGTGTCTGATTAGACACATAAAAATAAAGTTTCCAGCGACAGAACTGATAAGTGCTAATTAGCACAGATATGTTGTGCCCGAATTATTTCATTTTTCTCTAAAATCAAAGGTAAGAAGCTTTGCTGGGGGTACTTCAAGGGCTTTGGCCAGGGCGTAGAGCGTGCTGATCGATGCATTCTGCTCTCCCCGCTCGATTCGACCTATCTGGCTGAAGCTGATTTTAGCCAAATCTTCCAATTCCCTCTGCGAGAGGTTTTTACTTTCTCTTAGCCGTTTCAGGTTTTTGCCAAAGGCTTCAATGTATGCCTTATTATAGATTTTGATCATTCATTGAAATATACCTGAAATGAAAAAGAAGGGAAAGTATTGGAACTATGTATGCTCTCAATTATCTTTAGATTTAGATAGTATTTTATGGCGGATCAGCCGGTCAGAAGAAACCTGGACACCACTAACCCCGAACACCTCCATTATCAACAGGGTGCTTTGGATATCGCCATCCTGGGTGGGGTCAGGCTGGAAGGGCTGGACCGGATGCGGGTAACGATGAAAGTGCAGGTAGAGCATTTATCCATCCGCCACAACTTAGACTTATACAATGACAACCAGGTGGAAAAGCTGGTGCGCAAGGTTGCCGATAAACTGGAAGTGGGAACATCGGTAACGACAGCAGCACTCAACGACCTGACAGACCTTTTGGAAAACTACCGCCTTGCCGAAATCGAGAAACAAAACCTCCGGGAAGACAGACGCAAAATCCTGAGTGCGGCAGAAATCAAAGAGTCCCAAGCCTACCTGAGTGCGCCGAACCTGATGGAGCGAACCAAAGAAGACATCGGCCGGGCCGGAGTGATCGGGGAAGAAAACCACCGCTTGCTCATGTACCTGATCTTTACCAGCCGCAAGCGGGAACACCCGTTGCATATTGTGAGCCTGGGAAGTTCGGGAATCGGTAAAACACACCTGCAGGAAAAAGTAGGCGCACTGATCCCGGAAGAAGACCGCATCGAAATCACCACACTATCAGAGAACGCTTTTTACTACTTCGGCAAACGGCAACTGCAAAACAAGCTGATCCTGATCGAGGACCTGGACGGGGCCGAGGACGTGCTGTACCCTTTGCGCGAATTACAAAGCAAGAAGCGCATCAGTAAAACAGTGGTGCACAAGAACACGAAAGGAGAAACCCGCACTATTCATTTGGTCGTCGAAGGCCCGGTAAGCATTGCCGGCTGCACGACTAAAGAGAGGCTTTACGAAGACAATGCGAACCGCTCATTCCTGATCTACATAGACGAAGGCAAGCAGCAGGACGAGAAAATAATGGAGTACCAGCGAAAACTAAGCGCAGGAAAGATCGATACCACCGAGCAACAGCAGATCATAAAGCAGTTCCAGAACATGCAGCGAATCCTGCAGGCTGTCCAGGTGCGCAACCCTTATGCAGAGCTTTTGAAAATACCCGATGAAGTGTTTAAGCCCCGCAGGACAAACGCGCATTACCTGGCCTTTATTGAACTGGTGACCTTCTACCAACAGTACCAACGCGAAAAAAAGTACGACAAGGACACCGGAGAAGAATATATCGAGACCACGCGGCAAGACATCTGTCTCCGCAGGGTTTCCGCCTCGGAACCCTGCGCGAACGTTGGAAACGAAGCTTAATTTTGTCTGGAAATCCGAATGACTTTCAGCTGCCTGGTGTGTTGAAGTTGGCAACCAATCCAGAGGATTATCTGCATAGTTCAGCAAAGTTTTATATTTGTTATCAACAGGGAATTTATCCGGTGATGAGTTATGGAGATCTTGAGGACATTGATCTTACGTTGCCGAAGGGTGAGGGTAAATGACATAGTTTACTCAACCGCAGGGTCCGAAGCGAGACCTGCGGAGACGGAAGAGATTAGGATACAATTATTATCAAGCTGGAAATTACGAGGAGGCCAGAAGACTTTATGAATATGCAAATAAGGAGCGGGCTGATGGTTATTCCTCACTTCAAGTAGCAATTCAGAACAAGTGAAAATAATATCACTATGCGAATTATTTTGCTAACTTTTGTAATTAATCTATTCCTGTCTTGCTCCTGCCAGAAAAAGAGTGAGGTTGATTATTCTCATTCAATGTTTCGGGGGGATACTTATACCGAAGCTCGAGCTGATTCAAATTATGAAGCCAACAATTTTGGGGAAGCTATTAGAGTTTACACTGAACTGCTCAAGAAGGATTCTTTGAATCCAAAATACCGCTATAGACGGGGATACAGTTATGGTAAGTTGGCCGATTTTGAGAAATCTTCTCTGGATCTTAAAATTTCAATTGGATTGGGATATCGATTAGCAGACTCTTACTATTTATTGGGGATTTATCAAATTCCTTTGCTTAATGATTCGCTCGGAATAATCTACTTAGAACAATCATTGAAGTTTCGTCCCAATTCTAAATATACGAAAGAGGCTTTGGCAGCATTCAAGAAACACAGAAGATTGAAACCTATTAAAACACGATAAATAGCAATGTACAATTACTTATTCTATTTGATCTATCGGTTTTTAACGAGTGTCGAGTTAGGTAACATCAATGAAACTCAAGGGTCAAGAGTACAATTGACCATTATGACGATTTCGTTTCTGGAGTTGATGAATTTGATGTCGATATTACCAAATACTTTTAAAGGATATGTAATATCGATTCCCCTTGTGCTTTTGCTTCTAATTAACTATCTGATTTTTGGCTTTCGTGCTAGATACAAGTCCGTAATTACGTTCAAGGCTTATCGAAAATCATACAGGCCCTTGACAATAGCTTATATTATAGGGACAGTCCTTTATCTCACAATTTCTAGATACTGGTTAACTTAGATTTGTTAATGAAATCACCCGCGCGATTGTGTTCGTTACAATTGTCTCCCCTCGGGACCTGTGCAAACGTTTAGAGCGAAGTCTAATTTTGTTCGGAGATCCGGATGCTCATGAGTTTTGGATAAGTTGGATGAGAGGGGAGCCAGTCAAGGGGATCCGGGAAATGGGCCATCAGCAACTGTAGATATTGAGTTGCCCCTTTGAAATGACAGGAAAATCGGCGAACCGGAAAGCTTAAAAATCGTTAACTTTGGAGAATCAATTTTTTGAAAGTATGGATATCCAGGCAGAGAAATTACTATTGATTGAGCAACTGTTGCGAATAAGGGACAGCCAGGTAATTGAACAGGTTCGGGAGTTATTGAAGAAAGAGAATAATCCGGTAGTTGGCTACGAGGCCGACGGCAGCGCCATTACACAACAAGATTTTATCAAAAAGATCGAACAAGCAGAGAAGGAGCATGCGCAGAGAAATTACCAGACCATTGACGAACTGGAAAAGGAATCACAGGGCTGGTAATGAAAAAACACTACCGGGTAATCATCCCGCCGACGGCGAAGGAGTCCCTTCGCGATATTATTGAATACATTAAAAAGGATTCACCGTCGGCGGCCGTAAAAGTCGGCAAGAAACTTATTGAGATAGCTAAAAGCCTAAAGGAACTACCAGAACGATTTTCCCGTGAAGAATATCTGTTGGACAAGGCGGGCGACTATCGTTCGGTTACACAGTGGCATTATAAGATCGTTTACAAGGTTTTAAATGATGAAGTTTTAATCCTTAGATTTATGCACACCAGCAGAGATTCTGAAGCGATTAAAAAAATAGAGTAGCCCGCGCTCAGCCGGTGCTTCGGTTGCGTCATGTGAAGCAAGAACCGAAAGAGTACTAAGTTAGTCCTCCGTGCCTGGGAACTCTTCCCAGATATTGACGGTCACATTTCCTCTCCCAACGATGCTAATTTGCTAATTAATTCATTGAACCCACAACCCATTAAGCATAACTTTCCTAACCTTACGCATCGCTTTAATATCTTTGACCGGGTCACCCTCCACAACGATCAGGTCTGCAATTTTTCCAATTTCAATGCTGCCCAGCCTTTCATCAATGCGGAAGAAACGCGCATTCTCCAGGGTCGCGGCCTGAATAACTTCCATGTTGCTCAGCCCCGCTTCCGCCAGCAATTCCATTTCACGGAAATAAGCAAAACCGGATTCAGCATAGGGTACGTCGGTATGAGACCCTACCACCATCCTGACGCCGCCCTTTTTTGCTTTGCCCACAAACTTCAGCATGTTCCGGAATCCGTTGACCTCCAGGCTGTCACCCTGGTCCTTTTGCTTTTCAAACACAGCCAGTGTGGCGCTGACAAACGTTTTCTTTACGACCAGAAAGTGAATCAGCGAATCAGCTAAAGGGCTTTTATCCAAATCAAGTGAATTCCAAACTTCATATCGTCCGCGCCTTCTGGCTTCGTTGTCCGACATAATCAGACGTTTATATTTTTCTGCTTCCCGCATAGGAAGTAAGCAGGTTCCAAAAGAGGTGACGTGCTCAATGCCATCCAGTCCGGCTTCAATGGCGTCTTTTGCATTGGCCGTTTCCAGATGGGCCGTAACCGGCAAACCATATCGATGGGCGGTCGTGCAAATTTCTTTGATCATCCCTACCGACAAGCCAAAGTAAACTTTGATGGCGGTTGCTCCCTGTCGCGCGAGTTGGTCAACGGCCAGGCGACATTCTTCTGCATCCTTGACCAAAATGCAATCTGCAGGATAGGCAGGAGGATACGTGTTGAGATGAGGACCGGTGAGAAATAATCGGGGCAGCGTTTTTCCGGTCGACCGGAGGCTGTCGTAGGCTTCGATCCAGGCACCGGGGTCCCTCACGCTGGTGATGCCATGACTTAAATAGGCTGTGGCCATCGTCAGGCTGTTCTCATTGTGATAATGGGCATCTATTAACCCGGGTAGGAGCGTAGCGCCTTGTAAGTCAACAGTCGTTGCTTCGGCAGGGACGGTGATTTCCATGGCTTTTCCGATCGCCTCAATTTTGCCATCGCGGATAACAACGGTCGCGTTGTGAAGTGGCTCACCGCCCAGGCCATCCACCAATGTTGCGCCAACCAGGGCAATGACTTTATTTCCCGTGGGTATCGACTTTTCATTCAACTCATGAATAATGATTCGACTATTTTCTTTCACCGTGCAGGAGAGCAGCAGGATGAGGATGAAGATGAAGAGGGGTAGATGTCTCATTTTACTTTTGTGCAAATCGGCTACAAGTGTAAATTAGTAAAACAAATTTAATACTACCCTTATTACTTCAATGTTCGAATTACCATCCGGCAGCCAATGCATTAAACACATAGGCACATAGGGTCTATTCCTATGCCTAGGTGTTTCAAAAAGATCCGTGTCAACATGCGGCAGCCAATGCATTAAACACAGGAGGCACATAGGAATATGCCCTTTGTGTTCAAAAAAAATTTGTGTCATTAATAAAACTCAAACGAGACAAAGAACCTTTCGCCGCCAACCTTTCAAGGCTCTGGGAAATGCATTAAACAAATAGATACATGTAAAAAAATAAACACTATGTGCCTATGTGTTTCAAAAAGATCCGTGTCACCATCCGGCAGACAATGCATTAAACACATAGGAATAGACCTGTATGTGCTTCAAGAAAATCCGTGTTATTAATAAAACTCAAACGAGACAAAGAACCTTTCGCCGCCAACCTTTCAGGGCTTTAGGAATTGCATTAAACAAATAAATATATTTAAAAAAATAAGCCCTATGTGCCTATGTGTTTCAAAAAAATCTCTGTCATGCCCGAACCCTCAACATAAACAAGAACTTTTCGCAGCTAACCGATGCAAAGCTGAATCAATGCAACGGCCTTTTCTTGATAATTCCGCCTTTGATATCATTGATGCTTTGATAAATAATAAATGCATGGGGATCGATTTTGTTTACCTCGCTTTGGAGTTTGCCCACTTCCAGCCGGGTCATGACGGTATAAATAATATCGTTCTCAATATTTTGTTGACCCCTTTTTCCAAATCCACTTTTGCCACGGTAGACAGTCACACCGCGGTCCAGCTTTTCAATGATTAATTGTTTTATTTCTTCACTCTTCCCGGAAACAATGGTGACACCGGTGTATTCTTCAATTCCATTGACCACAAAGTCGATCATTTTTGCAGCAGCAAAATAAGTTACGATAGAATACAATGCGGGCTCCACACCCAGGAAAAAAGCCGCGATGGAAAAAATGACAATATTCATTAAGAGAATGGTGTCACTTACATTGAGAAGCATGGAGTTTTTGCTCACTAGCACCGCCGCGATTTCCGTACCATCCAATACAGCTCCACCCCGCATGGCAAGACCAATCCCTGAGCCGATAAAAAAACCGCCGAATAAGGCAGAGAGAAGTTTGTCCGGTGTCACATCCGGGTAGGGTATAAACGCCAGGCAGAACGCCATCGCCAAAATGCCCAGCGTAGTCTTGACCGCAAAGCGCAAACCAATTTTGTAATAACCTAAAATGATAAAGGGAATATTGATGATCACCAGCAAGATGGAAATAGGAAACCCGAAAATATTGGTCAGGAGCATGGAGATGCCAGTAACGCCGCCA
>JAYVXP010000043.1:0-55791 GCA_043785125.1 Bacteroidia bacterium | reverse complement strand
CCGGTGGGGTATCGTTATCTCACCCCGACTGCTTGATCATCAGGAGTCATTAAAACCCTCTAAATATAATGTTTGGAAGTTTTCATTTTTCAAAATCCCCAAAACATTCACTTACACCTAGTACGCTGGTGAACTATTCGGTGACTAAGGATCTGTTCATCTTTAGCTGCTATACCGTTTTGCGGATCCGGTGAACAAAATTAAATATCGTCTTGGCATTCAGTTTAGGAAAGTCGGTGTGATGTTCTTTGAACCAGTCAGTCTTATAACTGAGCACTCTTGTGGCCATTTTCTGCGCATTCCTAATTGCCGAAAACTGGGCTGCTATTTACCGATTACAAGCCCTAAGCGCGGTGTCAAAACTTAGGCTTTGACAATTTAGGAGTTTGTTCTCTTATTAGTTCGGCTTGTTCAAACGAGGTATTTTCACTTTCAAATAGAGGCTCAATTTGAGATTTTAGAATTTTCTATTATTTCTGTAAATCCTTATGACCAGGAGTAGAACTAAGATGAAACCAACAAAACCCGCCAACCCCCAAAAAAGATTCAATATACTTTTGAAGACCACCAACATAACAATGGCCACTAAAAAAAGGGTAGCCACTTCATTCCATAGCCTAAGTTGTTGAGATGTATAGAGATACCTATCGTTAAGCTGCTGCTTGTAAATAATATGAATAGACATGTGGTACAGCAGCAATCCAATAACAAAGCCTACTTTCACGATGAGCCAAGCAGGAAAACTTCCGAACAAAATCAGCATCCAGGTTCCAAAGATGATGGTAAGAATGCATGAAGGCCACGCAATGCCCAACCAGAGTCTGCGGATCATGATCTTAAACTGGCTTTGAAGAATTTTTCGCTCCACCTCAGGTTGATCACAGGCTTCCCGGTTATAAATAAAAAGGCGGACAATGTAAAAAAGTCCCGCAAACCAGGTAACAACGAAAATAATATGAAGGGCTTTTATGTAATAATACATGAATACAACTTAATCCGGTTAGAGGGGAACGTTTTCGTCAATGATCAATTTTGCGAGAGTTTCAATCCACTCTTGGTGATCGTTCAAACAGGGGACTACATCGAACTCTTCCCCGCCGTGTTTGAAAAATGTTTCCCTCCCTTCAATCTGAATCTCCTGCAGTGTCTCCAGACAATCACTAACAAATGCCGGGCACAATACAAGCAATTTCTTGATTCCCTTCTTGGGGAATTCTGCCAGTTGCGTTACGGTATATGGTTTGAGCCAGGCCTCTGCCCCAAGGCGTGATTGGAAGGAAGTGCTGAATTCCTCCTTTGAAAGGGCCAGTGCCCGTGCCGTTAATTGTGTAGTTGTAAGTACCTGATGTCGATAGCAGGTATGATGTGCCTCGGAGGCAGTCTCACAGCAATTCTGGGCCATGAGACAGTGCGCATGTGTCATGTCTGTTTTCCGGACATGCCTTTCAGGTATCCCGTGGTAACTGAATAAGATATGATCAAATTGTTTTTTGAGATAGGGCCTGATGCTGTTGGCAAGCGTTTGTATATATTGAGGGTGGTTATAAAATGGACGAACCACCGTGAGGGAGAAGGGATAGGCTCCTTGACGGTGAATACGGTTCACCTGAACGAAGGCGGTTTCGTAGCTGCTCATTGCATAATGGGGATAGAGCGGGACCAGAACCACTTCTTCCAGATCGGGGTTATCCTTCATCAGTCTCTCAAATGCCCCTTGCGGAGTTGGGTTGCCATACCGCATGCACAATTCCACAGGCACCTGCATGTAATTTGTCAGACTTTGTTGCACCATCCTGGAGATGTGAATTAATGGTGAACCCTCGGGAGTCCAAATGGTCTTGTATTTTTTGGCGCTTTTGGGTGAGCGAAAAGGAACAATAATCCCCTTGACAAGCATGGCCCGTATGAGATAGGGTATGTCGATGACGCGCTCGTCCATCAGGAATTCGCTCAAATAGCGTTTTACATCCTTCACCTGGGTGGAATCGGGTGAGCCTAGATTTGCCAACAGAATAGCCTTTTTTGCCATGTGTTAAGATTCAGATTGATTTGCTAAACTTTTGATTTACTGAACGTGATCTCCAAAGCCTTGCATCCAATGCGGCGCAAATGTTACGAATAAAGATAGTTCCTTTGCTGGTCACGCTTATGGTCCGATCTTTCAAGACGACCAGCCCGTCTTCTTCCATCAACTTAATTTGATTAACAATCGAATCAAAAAATTGTTGTTCAATCCGCGCAGGATCCAGGGTTGTACGGTTGGTGCACATTAATGCTAGAATATTTTCCCGTAACATCAGATCTTCCTCTGTAAGTCTGTGGCCCTTGATGATCGGCAATTCACCGTGTTCAATTTTTTCCTCGTAGGCTTCTACTTCCTTTTCATTTTGTACAAAGGCATCCCAGGAATCACTGATGGAAGAAGCACCCAGGCCGATAATTAATTTATTCTGTGTGGTCGTGTAGCCCATGAAGTTACGATGCATATTTCCTGAGGTGGCGGCAATCCAAAGTTTGTCAGTGGTGAGGGCAAAGTGGTCCATGCCAATGGCATCAAAGCCAGCCTCGCGCAGTAACTCGCTTCCGGCATGATACATCGCCCATTTAGCATGAGCTGGCGGTAAATCTTTTTCTGTATATCGGCGTTGACCTTTGCTTTTCCAGGGAACGTGGGCGTAGGAATAAAATGCGATGCGATCCGGCATTAATTTCTTTATTTGCCCGATGGTATAGCGCACATGTTCCACCCTTTGTGTAGGGAGGCCGTATACCAAATCGATGTTAATGCTGTCGTAACCGAGGGCACGTCCCCAATTAACTACCTCCTTTGTTTTCTCAAACGACTGGATGCGATTGATGATGTATTGGACATCTGGATCGAAATCCTGGACCCCCAGACTGAGGCGATTGAATCCAACCAAACGCAAAGCTTTCAGGTGTGCTTCCGTTGTATAGTTGGGATGTACTTCGATGCTAAACTCATGGTCAGCCGGGATGATGCAATCACGGATAATGGCCTCAATTAATTCCGTCAGGTTTGCCGGACTAAAGAAGGTGGGTGTTCCGCCTCCCAAATGAATTTCCCGGATCACGGGTTTGGTATTCATGGAATTCCGATACATGGACCATTCCTTCAAAACTGCTGCGATGTAGCGGCCTTCCACGTGATGATTTTTTGTGATGCGTTTATTGCATGCGCAAAAAGTACACAGATTTTCACAGTAGGGGAGATGGATGTAAATACACAATTCGCCATTTTCCCTGGCAAGTGTCTGTAGCACTGATTGTTTCCATCGGTCGCCGTCAATCGTTTCGGGCTGCCAATAGGGTACGGTAGGATAGCTGGTATACCGTGGCAGCGGTTTGTCGTACTTGGAGAGAAGATCAAGAATAGAATTCATGTTCAGATCTAGAATTGTTCTACCGCTTCTTGGGTAAATTGTATATCAGCATCCGACAACGCATTACAAATGAACCAACTCTCAAATGCTGATGGGGGTAGATAGACTCCCTTCTTCAGCAAATGATGAAAGAACCGACCAAACAGATTTTTGTCACAAGCCTTAGCAGAATCAAAATCAACCACAGCATGGTCGCCAAAGTGGACGCTCATCATGCTGCCCAGACGGTTAATGCAGTGAGGAATTCCTTTTTTATTTAATGCATTCTGGATTCCGTGGGCGAGGGTCTTTGTTTTGGTTTCCAGATTGGTATAAATCGAAGGGTTATTTTGCAGTTCACGCAGCATCGTGTACCCGGCTGTCATCGCAATGGGATTTCCGCTCAGCGTGCCTGCCTGGTAGACCGCACCAAGAGGTGCGATTTTTTCCATGATGCGTTTCCGTCCGCCGAATGCGCCTACCGGCAAACCACCGCCGATAATTTTACCAAAAGTTACCAGATCAGCATCAACATTAAATAGCTCCTGAGCACCGCCTGGGGCAAGACGAAATCCGGTCATTACTTCATCAAATATCAAAACGATTCCATGCTGGGTGCAAAGTTCGCGCAGGCCTTCTAAAAATCCGGGATTGGGAAGAATGCAACCCATGTTCCCGGCCACGGGTTCAACGATGACGGCTGCAATCTCTTCGGCGTGTTTCGTAACCAGTCGTTTTACTTCGTCCAGATTGTTGTAGGGTGCAGTTAAGGTATCCTGTGCCACGGATGCCTGCACACCTGGCACCGATTGGATATCAAGTGTCGCTACTCCGCTTCCGGCCTTTACCAGAAAGGAATCGGCATGACCGTGATAACATCCTTCAAACTTGATAATCTTGTTACGTCCGGTAAAACCCCGGGCCAGTCGAACGGCACTCATACAAGCTTCTGTGCCACTGTTGACCATCCGGATCAGGTCTACATTGGGTGCCATTTCTTTTATCAGTTCGGCCATTTGGATTTCAAGTTCTGTTGGTGCTCCAAACGAAGTTGAGTCGCCTGCTTTTGCGCGGATAGCCTCCACGACGGGCGCGTAGGCGTGTCCCAGAATCATAGGACCCCACGAGTTGATGTAGTCTATGTACTTATTACCATCTTCATCAAAGAGGTAGGCTCCGTTGGCTCGCTTTATGAAGACGGGTGTACCGCCGACACTTTTAAATGAGCGTACCGGTGAATTCACACCCCCGGGGATGTGGGCCTGAGCACGGGTAAATAATTGCTCGCTTTTTCGCTGAGAATAAGTTTCCATTCTACTTGCTTAATAACTGTACGGCATGTTTGGCAAAATAGGTTGCAATCAAATCTGCCCCAGCACGCTTAATGCCGGTTAAAATCTCGATGACGGCCTGATCTTCGTTGAGGTAGCCTGCTTTGCTGGCTGCTTTGATCATGGAATACTCGCCACTTACATGATATGCACTGACGGGAATATGAACTGCATTCTTCACCTCACGGATAATGTCCAGATAAGCATGCGCCGGTTTTACCATGACGATGTCCGCTCCCTCCTCGACATCCATCATCACTTCCTTGATGGCTTCGATGCGGTTGGCCGGATTCATTTGGTATGTCTTCTTATCGCCAAATCCGGGAGCGCTGTCAAGGGCATCCCGAAATGGTCCATAAAAGCAAGACGCGTATTTTGCGCCGTAACTCATAATCCCAGTTTGATGTAATCCTGCCGCTTCAAGTGCCTTGCGGATAGCTCCAATCCTGCCATCCATCATATCACTTGGGGCTACAAAGTCAGCGCCGGCCTGGGCATGACTGACACTCATTTTAGCGAGGACTTCTACAGTTTTGTCGTTTACAATTTCTTCACCTTCTACAATCCCATCGTGACCAAATGAGGAAAAAGGATCCAGGGCCACATCGGTCATCACCACCATTTGCGGCAATGCCTGTTTAATGGCCCGAACACATCGCTGCATCAATCCGTTGTCGTTCAACGCTTCCTGCCCGGTATTGTCTTTGATGTTATCCGGTACTTTAACGAATAACAAAGCAGCCCGCAGCCCCGTTTGATAACAGACCTTTAATTCTTCTACGGCCAGGTCCACCGAATAGCGAAAATATCCCGGCATGGTTGCGATCTCTTCGCACTTGTTGTGTCCTTCGGTAACAAAGACCGGTACAATGAAATCGGCTGGGCGAAGAATGGTCTCTTCCACCAACTTCCGGATTGGGTCTGATCGTCTGAGTATTCGGTTGCGTCGTATCATATCAAGGTAATTGCTTTTTTATGCCCAATTTTTAGGATGGAGTAAGACCTGCAAGAGTTTTTCTTCCTCACTTTCGGCTATGGGCTGATAATTATAATCAAACCGCAAGGTAGGCGGCAAACTCATTAAAATACTTTCTGTTCTCCCCTGGGTTTTGATGCCGAACAAGGTTCCCCGGTCGTGTAAGAGATTAAATTCCACATAACGCCCACGTCTGATTTCCTGCCAGTATTTTTGATCGGGCGTAAATCCGCTCTGCATATGTTTCTTCACAATTGGCCGATAGGCGTCAATGAAGACATTTCCATTGGCTTCTGAAAATTTCAGCCAAAACTCAAGGGGGCGTGTACCATCGCCCCTGCAATGATCAAAGAAGATGCCGCCAACACCACGTCGTTCATTATTGCGGTGGTGGTTGCAAAAGTAATCATCGCATTGTTGCTTGAACAGCGGATAGAGGGAGGGATCGAACGAATCGCAACAACGCTTTTGAGTGGTGTGAAAGTGAATGGCGTCCTCCTCGTCCAAATAATAAGGTGTCAGGTCGGTACCGCCTCCAAACCAGGCGTCCGTTGTGTGGCCCGTTTCATCGTAAACTTCAAAATAGCGCCAGTTCGCATGAACGGTGGGCACAAGCGGACTTACCGGGTGAATGACCAATGATAGTCCGGCGGCAAAAAAGTTGTGCCCCTTTACTTCCAATTGTTTAGCCGCGGGTGCCGACAATTCTCCGTTCACGACGGAAATGTTAACTCCTCCCTTTTCAAAAACATTCCCGTTTTGAATGACCCTTGTGATTCCACCACCACCACCAGGCCGCTGCCACGGATCAGAAATAAACAACGCTTTCCCGTCCAATTCCTCGAGTGCCGAACAGATTGTACCCTGCAAGATTTGAATATGATTGACAATACGATTTTTGATGGAAGAACTCATTCTCTATAATCCTTTACGGCATCAATAAATGCCTTGGCATGATCAACTGGTATGTGTGGCAAAATTCCATGTCCCAGATTGGCAATGTAGGCTTGTGTTCCAAAAGCTTTGATCATTCGGTGGGTTTCTTTACGAACTTCAGAAATAGGCAGGAGGAGTTTGAGCGGGTCAAGGTTCCCCTGAAGGCTCACTCGATTTCCTGTTTCCAGTCTCGCTTTTTCAGGACGAATATTCCAATCTATGCCGATGGCCGAAACCGATGGATTCAGGGATAGGGAATGGAGCGCATAAGAGCTTCCTTTTGGAAACAAAATAACGGGTGCATGAGGTGCTACAGCCTCCGCTATTTGTAATAAATAACGACCAGCGAATTCGTCAAAGTCGTCGGGACTCAACATGCCACTCCAACTGTCGAAGACCTGGACCACATCCGCACCTGCCTGGATTTGAGCCTTCAGGTAGGTGATGGTAGCTTCCGCAATCTTAGCGAGGAGCCTGTGGGCGAGTGCCGGCTCAGTGAAACAGAAGGCCTTTGCTTTTTCAAAGCTCTTGCTGCCCTTTCCTTCCACCATATAGCATAGCAGTGTGAACGGAGCCCCCGCAAATCCTATTAATGGAACCCGGTTGTTCAATTCCTTTTTCGTCAGGGACAATGCATTGAATACGTAACGCAGTCTTTCATCGACTTGCACATCAAGGCGGTCAATATCTGTTTGGGAGGCAATAGTTTGGGGCAACAATGGACCTTTGCCCTCTTCCATCAACACCGTCATTCCCATGGCCTGCGGTATCACCAGGATGTCTGAAAAAATGATGGCAGCATCCACGCCCATAATATCCACAGGCTGTAATGTTATTTCACAGGCCAGCTCAGGAGTCTGAACGCGTGTGAAAAAATCATATTTGTCCCGGAGAGCCCGATATTGGGGTAAGAAACGACCCGCCTGTCGCATCATCCACACCGGTGGTCTTTCCACCTTTTCTTTCCTGAGAGCCTTCAACAATAAATCGTTCTTAAGCATAAAATGAGTATTGAGTATTATGGAGTATAATAATTGATAGTAGCCTGAATCAATGATTCTGTAGATGGTATCTCAGCGCCAGAGAGCATTCGGGTCGAAACTACGTACGGCTTCATGATTAAAAAGAAGACCGGAAACCTTGAATAATTGACAATGCACCCTTATGGAGAATCTCCTGGGCAGCTTTGCTTCCGACGGTTGCCGCCTGGTCCAGTTCAACTCGCATGTCTACCTCACATTTCCGGGAAGCATCCAGGCTAAACACATTGCCCCTGAACCAAAGTTTATCTTTTTCAATTCGGGCATAGGCAGCAATCGGAACAGCACACCCGCCGTGTAACGCCGCCATAAAGTCACGTTCGGCTTTGATACAAACACCCGTGGGTTGATGGTGAAGCGAAGCGCATATGTTCTTTACTTCGTCATCATCCGACCGACAGACAACACCAATGGCGCCTTGCGCTGGAGCCGGAAGCATCCAGTCGAGTGAAATGAAATGATGCGAAATTATACTCAATCGCTCTAATGCAGCTTGGGCAAAAATTGCTCCTGTCCATGGTGACCGGTCCAGTTTGGCAAGCCGTGTTTGTACATTACCCCGCAAATTTTCCGTGCGGTGTTCGGCATAGCGTGCCATCCATTGGCATTTCCTTCTTAAACTGCTGGTGGCGATAACCTTCGCTCCAGAAAGGTCAGCAGTGGTCTTGCCAGCCGGTAGCACCAAACAATCCGAAACAGAACCTCGTTCCAATGCAGCTTGTAGTGCAAGGCCTGTCGCCAACTTTGTTGGAATATCTTTTGTGGAATGAACGGCCAGATCAATTCGATTCTGAAGCAATGCAATATCCAGTGATTTGGTAAAAATTCCCTGAATACCCATTTCATACAATGGTGTATGCAAATCCTGGTCCCCATCTGAGATCACCGGGATAATTTCATTTTCAATTTGAAGCCAATTCAGCAGGGATCGTACTTCGTTGGCCTGATAAAGCGCCAGCGCGCTTTCACGTGTGCCGATTCGAATCCTGCGGTGTGAAGTCATTCTTTTACGACCATGATTTCATTGAGGGTCTCAATCAACAAACACCCTTGATACCCGTTTATGCGAATCTTCTGAATGAACCCTGAGAAAAGTTTATCAACATGGTTATCACTTGTTCCAGCCGGAACGAATTGATGCACCCTGTCCTTATACCTGCGAATAAGATCACGGTGAAAAAATACATTTTGCCATTGCCTTAACAGACCTATAAAATCATCGAGGATTCTTTCGGCCTTAGGAACTTCTGTGTAGCGTTGTTGCATCAAATTATTGTGAAACGCTGAGACATCATCGACGGAATACAATTTGATGTTGGTGGTAAACTTTATCTGTGGATCTATGAGGTGGGGGATTCCAAGATCGAGGAAGATGATAGAAGAGTTGCTGGCTACGTCTTCATTTCGGATAAGGTATTGATCAGATTGGGCAGCGGCGATAACGACATCAAATTCAGTTAGGTGCTCGGTGAAATTCTCAAACGGCAAAACGCGGGTCTGCAATTCATGAGCAAGGTTTTCGGAATGTTCAGGCGTACGGTTACACAATGTAAGTTCACCGTTGGAAAAATACTCTCGCATATTGCGGGCCAGTGTCTGACCAAATTTTCCAAGTCCTACAATCAGGATTTTCACTGCCGAGCCGATGGGATGATGTTCAGACAGCAGTTCTGCCGCCGCAAAGCTCACCGAATATTTCCCGCTGCTTAGATTGGTATTGGCTTTAATTTCTCTGGAGGCTTGAAAGGCTAAACTTGAAATTCGGTCTGTAATGGTTCCAATCATACCGTACTGCCGGGCCTTTTTGATGGCAATCTTCAGCTGACCCACGATTTCATAATCCCCCAAAATTTGGGAATCAAGTCCCGCTGAAACACGGAAGATGTGGCGTACCGCTTCCTCGCCGGAATACACGTAGAAGTAATTTTCAAAGTCACTTTCCCGTAGTTTTAAGGAATCCGTGACAATAGATTGAATAATATCTTTTGGCGCGCAGGCATAAAACTCAGTTCGGTTGCAAGTAGATAAGACAAAAAAATCAGTCAATCCCTCATCTTTGGCGCGGGCATAAACTCCCTCCATCATCGCAGGAGTAATTGCAAACAGACTTCTGATGTTGGTATCGGCTTTGGTAAAATTACTGCCGACCACAATGAACTGATGCAAATTTGAGGGAGCAAATCGTTTCATATCCATGAATAGCGACGCAAGATGTAGTTGATTCAATAAAAAAAATACCCAAAAACGAAGTAATAGTACCAGAAGCCCCCTTTATGACAAGAATTAGGTATTTTCATGACACAAGTCAGATAAGCGACAAAGAGACGTCATGTTTTCTTGATCAGATTTAGATTCATGAGGTAACGAGCTCAATCAAAAATACCCATATCGGTAATTCTCGTGGGCTCTATCGATTCAAGTTTGATATCTATACGAATAAAAGGAAGACAACTTCATGTGAAGGAAAAATCTATTATGAGAGCCACTTTGTCTCCGGAAAAAGAGAATTACCAAAGGTAAAACTCGATTTGACTGCCGATGAAATTTTGGTATTACCGCCGGTTGTGACCACGTCCTGCATATTTTGCAGCGCCATAATTACCCCTTTTTCTTGACCTGACATTTCAACGTTATCAGAAATTAAACAGGTATTTTTGGGGCAAGAATAAAGGTATGCGAATTTTCCTGCTTGTTTTGTTTGTAACCATTGCGATCGCCTCAACCGCACAACTCAGTGCTGAACGCCAGGCCATTAGCCGCATGCAAAAAGGAAAATGGAAGGGTGCCGAAGAGGCGCTGAAAAAAGCCTTGCGAAAGGATATGCTCAACCCTGAAGGCAAATTTCTCTTTTCGTGGTTTTATTTTTCCCCCGACAACCCCGCCCGGAATATCGATTCGGCCTATCTCTATGCTGTCCGGGCCATCACCGCGTTTTCGGCCGCTGGCCAAAAAGAGAGAGACCGGCTTAAGCGGTTTCCGTTGGATAGTGTCATCCTTAATGACCAACGGAAAAAAATTGACAGCGCTGCATTTGAACAAGCGAAAAATGTAAATACGGAGAGTTCCTATCAGGATTTCTTATTGAAATTTGTTTATGCCGATGAACAGTTGGCGGCGATTGAATTGCGCAATGAAGTTGCCTTTGTGGATGCCTTGAAACTTAATACCTACAAAAGTTTTCTTAACTACCTCAACAAGTACCCTTCTTCATCCCGTGCATCAGAGGCGCGGGCTCGTTATGAAAAATTGTTGTATGAAGAGAGAACCCGCAATGGTCAACTAAAAAGCTTTGAAGCGTTTTTTAATGAATATCCCCAGAGCCCTTACCGTAAGGAGGCGGACAGAAACATCTTTGAAATCACCACGGCATCGGGAAGACCAGCTTCGTTTACCCGATTTATAGCCAATTACCCCACCAGCGCATTCCGGTTCAGGGTTCAGGTAATACTCTATCATCTTTCAAAAGAGGACGATGCAAACCTGAATCTGGTGCTCTCAGATTCTTTAAAAAAGGTGCAACGTGATGAGCAGGGCTATTGGGTGCCTGTTTTGCGCAATGGCAAATTTGGATTTATGGACCAAAACGGAAACGAAACCGTGAGCCCAAAATTTGATAACCTGTTGTCGGAATACCTTTGCGGAAATTTAAAACAAGATTACCTGGTAGTCGGTGAGGGCGTCATGAGCCGAAGTGGAAACTGGATTTTTAGGGGCCAGGTCAAGGAAGTTCGCGATGTTGGCTC
Source organism: Bacteroidia bacterium (assembly GCA_043785125.1). Classification (GTDB taxonomy): domain Bacteria; phylum Bacteroidota; class Bacteroidia; order Cytophagales; family Cyclobacteriaceae; genus ELB16-189. Next base: position 44,385 of record JAYVXP010000043.1, on the reverse strand, counting down.
GGGCTTCCTAAAAATCAATCTTGGAGACTGCATCAATATATTGCACAAGTCGGGCTTTGCTTTACCAGGTCCGTGTTACGAGGACGGAAAACTAATCGGTCACAATTTCATCGCCTTTAAGGAACACGGCAAATGGGGATTGATTTCTCTGGCCGGCCGGATTTTACTTGTTCCGCAGTATCAAGATATTACTGCGGTGGATGGCCTGATTATCCTTAACAAAAACAATAAAAAGACAATCGTAACGGTTGATCAGGTCGCTGCACTGGCAGAAGAGAACGCACTGCCGACTGCACTGGTCTTTGATGATGTGCAGCGGATAGCCCCTGGAAACTATTTGGTCTGGAATGGTTCATTGGAGGGCGTGCTCAATGAGTCACTGGAATTTATCGTGCCACTGGATCGACAGGAAATTACCAAAGTGCCTCTTGGCCTGATGTTGGAGAAAAACAAGAAATACCGTTTGGTGGGTTTTTCCGACAAACTGAATCACACCGATTATCATCAGGTTCGATTTTATGGAAATTGGATAAAACTCCTCGAAAAGAATGACTTGCAATTGTATGACCTCAAAAAAAAGAAAGTAGTCAATGATCTGCTCGACAGTCTTTGGTTTGAGAACAAACTCGCCTTTACCAGGAAAAATGACTCTGTCAGGGTTTATTTGAATTCGGCGTCGTCTCTTGATTTTGCCTCTGGAACCAAAGTCGATTTTATAAAATCGGCTGACTCGACTGAATATTTTTTTGTGCCGGAGAAGAATTTTAAAGCTGAGAAAAAGAATTTTGAAAAGCATAGAATTACCAGGAAAGAGAACAAAATTGTTTTTAATGCTCAGTCCGGTCTTCGGCTTTTTGCAGCCGACTTTGATGAAATCCAGTACCTTGGAAATGAGCGTTTTCTGGTTGGCAAAGGAAATAAAAAAGGGCTGTTGAGCGAAAGCGGCAAGGTGATTCTTCTGATTGAATACGAGGCGATCGTTTCGCTGGGCAATGGTATCCTTTCTTTATTAAAGGATAAGAAGTTTGGCTTGTATAATATCAAAACCGGGAAACTTTTGAAACCAGAATATGACCGTAATCTGACTCCGGTTTCTGCGCAGTGGCAGTCTGCCTTTAAAGAAGGAGCCTATGGGCTGATCGGTTGGGATGCCAAGCCTAAGGGTGAATTTGATTTCGATGAAATCAAACCGTGGAATGATTCTTCCATTTTGGTGAAAAAAGATTTTCAATGGATGATTTACAATATTCCTTTGGAAAGGGTAGTGCGGAATAAAATAATGGATTACGCCTTTGTAAGCGATACCCCGGCAGAGAAAGTGGCCATTGTTCACCAGGATCTGCATTACGGCGTGATCAGCAATCGGCGTGGAGAAATTATCCCGCCCAATTTCAGCGATATCATCAACGTGGGGTCTGATGAGGAGCCGCTCTATTTTGCGGAAAAGAATGTTGAGGAGGCGGGAATTTATGTTGTGATTTATTACGATAAAAACGGTAAGTTTCTTCGCAAGCAGGTGTATGAGGAATCGGAATACGAAAGAATATATTGCAACGATAATAATTGATCTACCGTTTACAAAACAATAATAAGCATCCGGAAATTTATTGGGTATCTTGAACTTTCAAATGCGATGACATCATGACGAAGACATTCATTCTTGGCCTTCTTTCTTTTTTTCTTCAGGGAATAGCCTGGGCCCAACCAAGTGAAAAAAATTCCGAGCTCCCGCGTTTAGTCGTGGGCATCGTTGTGGACCAGATGAGGCAGGAATACCTTTACCGGTTTGCCAATAAATTTGGAGAGGGCGGTTTCAAAAGATTGATAGATGATGGTTTCATGTTACGAAATGCGCATTACAATTATTTGCCGACCTATACCGGCCCTGGCCACGCTTCCATTTACACCGGCACCACACCGGCAGTTCATGGCATCATCGGCAACGACTGGTATGATAAAATATTAAAAAAATCTGTCAACTGTGTTGGAGATGAACGTCAGAAACCCGTTGGAAATGCTGAAGGGAAAGGCGATGTCTCTCCGTGGCGCATGCTTTCTACAACCATTACCGACGAACTGAAGTTGGCAACACAAATGCACGCCAAGGTTATTGGTATTTCTATAAAAGATCGTGGGGCAGTTTTTCCAGCAGGCCATACACCCGATGGTGCTTATTGGTATGATGGAAAAACGGGACACTTTATCAGCAGCACCTATTATGGAGAAAACCTTCCGGTCTGGATCAATAGGTTTAATGCACTTAATCTGGCAGACAAGTATCTTTCTCAACCCTGGAAGACGACGCTGCCCAATGATCAATACACAGAAAGCGGACCGGATGATTCACCCTACGAAACCAAGCCCAAAGGGAAGGACAAAGCGGTATTTCCTTATAACCTGGTTGAAATGCGCAAACTCTACGGTTTTGACTTGTTGCCGGCAACGCCGTTTGGTGATGATCTCTTGACCGAGTTGGCCAAGGCGGCCATCGAGGGAGAGGGTTTGGGTAAAGGCAGTACGCCCGATTTCCTGACCATTTCCTATTCCTGTCCTGATATCATTGGGCATGCGATGGGCCCCAATTCCATGGAAATTGAAGACACCTATATTCGTCTGGACAAAAATCTTCAAGACCTTTTTGATGAACTGGATAAGAAAATTGGGCAGGGGAAGTACACCGTGTTTCTTACAGCGGATCATGGCGTAGCCGAGGTTCCTCAATATTTGATCGACAGCTCCATTCCGTCGGACTATTTTAAACTGGATGTCATGGAGACCGGATTGAATGATTTTCTTCAGAAATATTTTCCGGGAAAGAAAATTATTGAAAAGATCAGCAATGATCAGGTATTTCTCAATCAGGATCTTTTTGGGGGCGATCCAAAATCTTCGGGCATTGATTTTCTTATCGCCTCCCAGTTGATCACCCGATATTTGATGTCAACTCCAGGTGTAGCACAGGTTTTTACAGAAAGTGTTTTGAGGCAGGCCGATTATGCCGGGAAGGGAATTAAGGGTATGATCGTGCGCGGTTACAATCACAAACGAAGCGGAGATATTGCGTTTGAATTGGAACCCGGTTGGATGATTTCAGGGTCCGGGACGGGTACCACCCATGGCTCGTCCTACACGTATGACACCCACGTTCCTGTTTTGTTTTATGGCGCCGGAATAAAAAAGGGATCTTCTGTTCTCTATCACCCCATTACTGATATTGCCCCCACACTCTCGATTTTGTTAAACATCAAGTTCCCCAGCGGATGTACCGGTCAGCCAATCAGTGAAATACTGGATTAGTGCCCACCAACTATTGAAAGATAGCAAAAATGGGCACCGTGCTCGTTCCGACAATTAGATTGAGCAAGAATTCACAGCATCAATTAGTTGAAACAGCAAGGGTAAATGTTCCGCGTGAAAATGCGCTGGTTAAGATGAAATCTTTATCTTGAGCGTTTTACTGCAAACGTAAATTACGATGAGTGAGACCAGCTTTAAGCCCCGGCTAGGATTGTGGGATGCTACGATGATCGTGTCGGGTTCCATGATTGGTTCTGGTATCTTTATTGTGAGCGCTGATATCTTGCGCAATGTTGGAAGTTCGGGCTGGCTGATTACGGTTTGGCTCCTCGCTGGCTTTATGACCATCGCAGCTGCGGTAAGCTATGGCGAATTGAGTGGGATGTTTCCGAAGGCCGGCGGACAATATGTATATCTAAAAGAGGCGTATAATCCACTGACTGCTTTCCTTTACGGATGGAGCTTGTTTGCTGTTATCCAAACCGGAACCATCGCTGCAGTAGGCGTTGCCTTTTCCAAGTTTCTCGCTTATCTCGTTCCCGGTGTAAGTGAAGATATTGTGCTGTTGGATATTGGATTTTTAAAAATATCTCCGGCGCAAGTGGTTTCCATTTTCATTATTGTATTGCTTACGTTTATCAACACGCGGGGTGTGCAAGGCGGGAAGATGATCCAAAGCATTTTTACCCTTATCAAACTCGCCGCCCTTTTCGGACTGATCTTTTTTGGATTGATGATGGTGAAAAAGGAAGTGTGGGATTCGAACTGGGCTCATGCCTGGGACTTGCATGGAATGAGTAAAGACGGCAGCATTCAAAACTATACCACCATTGCAGCATTTGGTGCGATTGCTTCCGCGATGGTAGGGTCTATCTTTAGCAGTGATGCCTGGAATAACGTGACCTTCATCGCCGGAGAAATTAAAAACCCCAAACGGAATATTGGCCTGAGTTTATTTTTCGGGACGTTGATCGTCGGGATTATTTATGCTTCCGCAAACATCATGTACACCGCTGTCTTGCCGATCGATGCGATTGCATTTGCCAGTAAGGACAGGGTAGCCGTAGCGGCAGCCAATGTTGTTTTTGGCAATGTCGGAACGTTGGTCATTGCCATTATGATCATGATCTCGACTTTCAGTTGTGCCAACGGATTGATCCTCGCGGGGGCTAGGGTATATTATGCCATGGCCAAAGACGGGCTATTTTTCCGGCAAGCCGGTGAGTTGAATCGCTTTTCTGTTCCGCAACTCGCACTCTGGGTGCAATGCCTGCTGGCTTCGATTTGGTGTCTGAGTGGAAAGTATGGAGACTTACTGAACATGGTCTCTTTTGTGGTCATCGTGTTTTGTGTGCTCACCATTGTTGGAATTTTTGTTCTGAGAAGGAAAATGCCGTCTGTTGAAAGACCGTATAAGGCATTTGGATATCCACTGGTTCCCATCCTTTACATTATTATGGGCACTGCATTTTGTGTGTTGCTCATTTTTTATCAACCCACCTACACGACCTATGGTCTTATCATTACCTTGACCGGTATTCCCTTGTATTTTATTGCGATGAGAAGGAAGCTTAAAGTTTAACCCAGATTACGCATTAGAGAATTGAAAAGGGAAATTGACTGAGTTTGATTGATTCCATAAACCTTTGCACCATTCTCTTCTTTTCATATTCAAGGCCAGTTTGAGGGTGAATTGGTCACCTATCTTTTCAAAGTATGCCCCTATTGCAAAAGTTTTGTAACGCAGTGTGGACAAGGTGTGTTGGGTTTTGCTTTGCAGTATGAATTGCCTGAACAAGGCCATTAAATTGTAACTCAGCATGGCAAAGGTGAGGGCCGCTTCTGTAGCGTAAAAATCGTTGAGATTAAAGCTGCTGAAGCCAAAATCATATTTCAATTCTTTGATCCGGTTTTCGGCATCGGCACGGTTTCGATATACCCTCCAGACCTCGGCTGCCGATAGTTTCAGCGTTGTGAAGTAGGCCGTGTACCGGTATTGGCGATAGATACTCTCCTCTCCAAATAACTTCAGGGTTTTCCCAATCGCGTTGGGGCGGTCTTTTATTTTTTGTCTGACAATCACCATCCTTCTGTCCGTTTTCCAATTAGCAGCTTGGTATTGTACTTCGGATATCTCAATGCCCGCGTCGATAACCATCCAGGCTTGTTGCTTTGAAATAATTTGTTGGACGGGCTGATAAAATTTAGCGGCCACGATGTAATCAATGCCCTTCTGTTCCAGATATTCAAAGATTTCATTGCTGCAAAAGCCACTGTCTAAGCGGATTAGCCCAATGGTTTTATTTTTCAGCTTGGTCAATGTGTCTTCTAAAAAGGAGAGGAAATTATTGGAAGAAGAGGTGTCACCGCTCCTGAGCCACATGTTGGCAACCAGTTTGACATCGGCAATAAAGGCAATCAACGGATGGTGTGAAGGCCTTCCCCGTTTTGTAGGATTGTAGCCTTTCTTACTGCCTTCCTGTGTTCCATAGCGGGTCATCACGGAGGAATCGCAGTCGAGTGTGAAGTTGTCAAACTTTACATTGTCAAATATCCAGGAATAGAAGTAATCACTCACCCGTTGGTTGGTGGCTTGAGTGAACTTACTGAAAAACCGTTTATAGGTATCTTGCCCCGGTGTACGCTTCCAATTGAAAATCTTGCTCAGGGCAGCATCATGACGCGTTACTTCGGTGTGCAAAAAACGATTCGCCCCACACCAAATGCTAACCAGGAAAGCTTCCACAATCGTGGTTGACGAATAACCCCGGTTAGAACCCGAAACAGGGAGGTCTACCTGCTCTGTTACCACTTTTCTAAACCCCATTTTATCCAACATCTGGCGCATGAATACCATGCCGCCCCAGGGGGTAATTTCTTTATCTGTATAGTCAATATCAAATTCCATAACACTAAAATAGCTATTGCTACGCATTATAAAATCCTATTGCGTAATCTGGGTTTAAAGTTCTGAGGTCACTTGCCTTCTGAGTCCTGTGTTAAAATTTCCGGTAGCCAATGCATTAACCACAGAGCGCACAGAGGAAACACTCACTGAGTACACCGGGAAAAATTAGAAAATCACACCGTAGTAAGAATTGAGTGAAATAAATTCTGTGCGCTCTGTGTGCACTCCTCGGTGACCTCAGTGTTAAAAAAATCTGCAACCAAGCCTACCTCAATTCTTTCAACTGACCCGCAACAACAGCAAGCCCCTCTTCAAATGAATGTGGCTGATACCCCAGTTCTCTTTTTGCCTTCTCAATGATGAATCCTGTTTTCAGCGGTCGGACAGCAGGTTGTTTGAATTTTGTCGAATCGGTGGCCTGGATCAATGACTTGTCCAGTTTAAAAAAGTCCGCCGTGCGGATAGCAATGTCATAGGGCGTCATCATTTCAGCACCGGAAATGTTAAAGATTCCTTTCGCTTTTTTCTTTAAGGCAAGGGCGCAACCCGCGGCAAGATCTTCTGCCAGGGTAGGAGTACGCCACTGATCATTGACTACATTAATGGTCTTGCCCTCTTCAAGACTTTTCTTCACCCACAACACAATGTTGGACCGGCTCATATCGGTAGTCACGCCATAGACCAGAACTGTCCTGAGGATGGCCCAATCCAGTTTGCTTTTTTGAATCACTTCTTCTGCAGCCAATTTGCTTGCACCGTAATAGCTCAGGGGATGGGGTTCTTCCAATTCATCGAGTGGTCCATGACTACCATCAAAAATAAAGTCGGTGGAAACATGTACGAGAGAGATTTTGAGGTGTTCACAAGCTTTGACGATGTGCTTCACGGCGGTAACGTTGTTTTCCCAGCATGCTTCACGATCCGTCTCGCATTGATCGACCTGTGTCATCGCGGCCGTATGGATGACGGCATCCGGTTTCATTTCATCCAGCACGTCTTTCACATCGTCGGCTTTCGCAATGTCCAGAAAAACAGGCACCCCGCGTTTTAATGAAATGGCAATTTTCTTCCTCGCGCTCGCGATCACTTCGACCGCGACATCACTATCCAGCAAAGCAGTGAGTTTCTGGCCCAGAAGTCCGTTGGCACCGGTAACAAGGATTCTCATTTTTTATCAGGATAAGTGTATCCGTATAGTTTTGTTATTTTCTCTTTCGGCATTTCTTCTATGGAAACGGTCACCGGGATATCCAGCAAAGGCCGGTTTGCCTCGTCACCCGGCTGCGCGGCAATCTTATCGATCACCTCAAGCCCCTTCACCACTTTTCCAAACACCGTGTATTGGCCGTCCAGAAAAGCGGCGCCGCCCAGCGTAGTGTAGGCCTTGATTTTTTCCGGCGAAACCTCCTGGATTATCTTTAGGCCCGTTTCTTTTTCTATTAGCGGCGCCAGACTGAAGATCTTTTCCTGAAATGTTTCGTCGTCGGTGGATGTTTGCATGGCACGTAGCGAATCCATCAGTGGTTTGTTCCTGGGATCTTGCAACAACTTCCGAAGGCCCATATCCAGATTCAACTTATCATATCTCAGTTTTTCAGTTTCAGCAGGGTGCATGATGGTTCCCTGTACGATATAGAATTGACTTCCGCTGGAGGCCTTTGTAGGATTGCTCTGATCACCTTGCCGTGCTGCGGAGAGCGCTCCTTTTTCGTGATAGAATTGAGGATTTATTTCTGCGGGAATGGTGTATCCGGGCCCACCATTGCCGAGGTGCCCGCCGGGTTTGATCGTTTTGGAATCCGGATCACCGCCCTGAATCATAAAGTCCTTAATGACCCGATGGAAAAGGGTTCCATCAAAATAATGTTCCCTGGCGAGCTTGACAAAATTGGCCTTGTGTTTTGGTGTTTCGTCATACAGGATCGCAACCATGTCACCGTATTGAGTCTTGAAAATAACTACATAATCTTTGGGGCCTTGCGCGCAACTGCTAACCCATGCGATCAAAACTAAAGCAGCAAACAGTGAAAAAACTTTTCTCATAACGTTAATATTTGTTTTACGGATTAATAATGCCTGCAATCTGCAAGGATAAATCAAGGAAAATCATTTTGGCGCTTCCATTTCGTTCTAAGTAGTACTCGGAATCCCCTATCAGTTGTGTTGATTTTTCAATTTTGGGAATGTTCAGCACTTTGCTGAAATCCTGAATGAACTTCAACTCTCCTCCCTTGGCACGGTTGATTTGGGACGCGCCGGCGATCTGCAACAGGGCTTCCCGCATCATGGTGAGACTGTACTGCAGCAAATTTCGCTGGCTTAATTTATCTAAATCGTGAAAGGTTTCAGAAAGTCCGACAAGTTTGGCATAATCTTTTTTGAAACAGGCGCGCATCCATTCGGTGAAGGCTTCCTGGTTGTGGTCTTCTTCTGTGTTAATCAACATCAGTGCCAGATTCAGGTTTCCGTCGGCGAGTTGAACTATCTTTTTGAGTTTGGTCTCATCCATGCCCGGTTGTGTGCTCAGATAATTGCTCAATTCCACATCGCTCAGCATGGGTACTTGTAAAACCTGTGTCCTGGATATAATTGTTGGCAACAGTTTTTCTTCCGCATTGGTGACCAAAAAAAAGAATGTATTGGCAGGAGGTTCCTCCAGAATTTTCAGAATTCCATTCGCAGCCGAGGCATGCATGTACTCCGGTTGCCAGATGATCATGACTTTGTAAGGACTTTCAAATGCTTTAAGTGAAAGTGTTTTGATGATTTCCCGGCTTTCCTCCTTTGAAATGTTGACTTGTTTGTCTTCCCCTCCGTGGAAACTTACCCAGTCTGAAAGATTTCCAAATGGCTGCCCCAGCAGAAACATGCGCCAGGTTTTGAGTATTTCAGCTTTGAATTGATCCTGGTCCTTGTCTCCCTTCAGGTTGCCTACAGGAAAAACGAAGTTTGTATCGGGGTGAATGTATTTGAGACTCTTACTGCACGCCGGACATTTTCCACAAGCGTCCTTTTCGCCTTTGTTCTCACAATGTAAATACATTGTATAGGCGAGTGCCATAGGAAGGTTCAGCGCTCCCTCATGGCCAAGGAAAAGCTGAGCATGGGGCATCTTCCCCTGGGTTACGGATTGGATGAGCTTTTCCTTGATAAAATCAGAACCAGGTATATCCGTAAATCGCATATTATTTTTTTTCCCAAGTACGATGCTCGGATTCTTTGTTGAATACTTCTTCCAGAATAGCCTTGTCGGTCTCGTCGAAAGCGACCGATCTTCTTTCCATTACCCTGGCGGCTGTTTCAAACGCCTTGCTTAATTGAAATGTAGTAAAACCCCTTATCCCGCCCCAGGCAAAAGATGGAATAAAATTTCGGGGAAAACCGCCTCCGAACACATTGGCACAAACCCCAACCGTCGTGCCGGTGTTAAACATGGTATTGATGCCTGATTTACTGTGGTCGCCCATCATCAAACCACAGAACATCAGGCCCGTATTGATGAAACCTTTTTTGTCATAATTCCAGAGCTTCACATGGTCATAATTGTTTTTAAGGTTGGAAGTGTTGGTGTCCGCACCAAGATTACACCATTCACCGAGTACAGAGCAACCGAGAAACCCATCATGTGCTTTGTTGCTGTTAGAAAAAATCACCGCGTTGCTTACTTCACCCCCAACTTTAGAATGATGTCCAATAGAAACATTGCCGCGCATTTTTGCGCCCATATTCAAATGTGAGCCTTCACCCATACCAAAAGGTCCTCGTATCAAGGCGCCTTCCTGCACGATGCTGTTTTTTCCCAGGTAGATCGGGCCTGTTTCTGCATTCAGCACGGCAGCCCGTATATACACCCCTTCTTCAAGAAAAATATTTTCAGGTGAATATTGTTTTGTGTATTGATCCTGGACTCCGGCAGAAGTACGGTTGGAAGTGATTAGATTGAAATCAGCTTTGATCTGTTCTCCATTGGAAAGAAATATTTTCCAAACCTGATCAATCACCGTGACAGGCGCGCCATAGACAGTCATTTTTCCTGGCATGACCTCTGGTAGCTCGTCCTCCGGGGTGCGAAGGGCAATCACTTTGTTTTCCCTGATCAACCCTTCACCCGGCTGCAATAGGGTGATTTGGTTTACCAGATTTTCGGTAGGGCAGAAGGCTCCGTTGATCCAAAGGTTATCGGATGAGCGGACAAGCGGAAATTTTTCCTGGAGGTAGTCGGCAGTTGAAAAGGATACTGATGTGTGAAGATGTTTTTCCCATTTTTCCGCGATCGTGAGTATTCCCGTTCTGATCCCTGCTACCGGCCGCGTAAAGGTGAAAGGCAGCAGGTTTGCACGGTAGCCAGGGTCGTCAAAGAGAATAACATTCATTCTGCTAAAATAGATGTTTAAAGTTCAAGGTTAATAATTCAAGGTTTAAAGTTGTTTACGGTTTAAACTTTTGATTAAATTATTCATATCACCTTCCGCACCTTCTCCGGATTCTCCTTGACAAAACTTCCCCATGACCTGGACTTGCTCCTGACTGCTCCGTTCTGAAAATGATGACACACCGCCACCGCCACCGCGTCGGACGCGTCGAGCAACTTGGGCATCTCCTTCATTTTTAAGACCGTCATCAGCATTTTAGCTACTTGTTCTTTTGAAGCGTTCCCATTTCCGGTGACGGACTGCTTGACTTTTTTTGGAGCATACTCGACAATCGGGATTTCGCGGTACAATGCGGCAGACATCGCCACACCCTGGGCCCTTCCAAGTTTTAGCATAGATTGTACGTTCTTGCCAAAGAAAGGTGCCTCCAGCGCCACTTCATCGGGTTTGAACTCATCGACCAGACTTAATACCCGATCAAAAATTTTCTTGAGCTTCAATTCGTGCGTTCCGTACTTACTTAAATGAATCACTCCCAATTGTAACAACGTGAGTTGGGTACTCCTCACCATAATGATACCATAACCCATGACGTTTGTGCCAGGGTCAAGACCAAGGATAATCTTTTCTTTGACCGGTTTTTTGTCCATTTTGCTTGCGGCTTCAAGTTAGCCACAAAGCCTGAAATGCACCTATTCTTTGTTATTGTCTTCGGTCTTTATTTCCTGCTCCTGATTTTACTGCTTGTCGGGTGGAAAGGGGTGGCCTCATCGCGTGAGGAAGCTTCCTTAAAAGCCTTGATCACGGTCGTGATTCCCTTCCGGAACGAAGAAAACAACCTTCATCAATTGATCGATGATCTGGGAAAGATAAATTATCCTGCTGATCGCTTTGAAATTATTTTGGTGAATGATCATTCCGTTGATCGTTCCGTCGAAATCGTTACGCCATTTATTTCAAGCCTCGTAAACTTTAAAATGCTCTCCTTACCAACGGGAAAAGAAGGGAAAAAACAAGCGATCACCCTGGCGATCGAAAATGCCACAGGTGAAATCATTGTCACCACCGATGCCGATTGCAGGGTTCCTGTCAAATGGCTTCACATCATCAATAATTGTTTTACCGATGGCCGACGCAAGATGGTCCTGGGGGGAGTAAGAATTACAGAAAGTAGTCATCCCTTTTCTCAATGGCAGGCACTGGAATTTTGCAGCCTGATGGGAGTAACGAGCTCTTCGTCGGGTCTTGGATTCCCAACGATGTGCAATGGCGCCAACCTGGCCTATTTGAAATCCGCATTCATGGAGGTGGACGGCTATCAGGGAAATTTTGAGATTGCTTCGGGTGACGACGAGTTTTTGATGCGGAAAATTTTCCATCGATTTCCAGAAGGCATTTATTTTTTGGCTGAATCGGAGTCCGTTGTAAGCACGGGACATCAAAAAACATTTTTTAATTTTGTTCAGCAGCGACTACGGTGGGCCGGAAAATGGAAACACAATTCTTCCTGGATAGCACGGGGGCTGGCGGTTTTTGTTTTGCTTTTTCAGATTTCGTTTTTGTTGCTCGTGGCACTTGCCGTTTTTAGGAGGATTGAAATTCAACTGGTTATTTTGCTGGTAGGACTTAAATTGATTTTGGAATCCTTTTTCCTATACCGTGTCTCGGTATTTCTTCGTGTAAAATGGCGGACTATTCATTTTCTTCTTCTGCAATTTGTCTACCCGGTGTACGTTATCTTCATGGGCGTGGCGTCGTTATTAATGACCTATGAATGGAAGGGGCGAAAGAATTAAAAGCGTTTAAACGCCGGACCACGTCAACACGTAACCACTTTCTTTAGTATTTTTACGCTATGAGCGAATTGTTGTTGAAAAAACAAATCGAGAAGAAAGAGCTGGAACTCAATGCGTTGCTGGAAATTACCCAGGCCATCAACAGCAATGTGCCGGAAGACTCTTTGTATAAGATTTTCAATTTCACCCTCCGCTCCAACCTGAATATCAAAAAACTGGCGCTGTTTGTCTATGATGAAATCTGGAGCTGCAAAGTGAGCTTTGGATCGACAAAGAATTATTATAAAGTGCGGCTCGATGAGCGGGTAAAAATGGTGAAGAACATCCACCGTATGGAAGAGTTTGACAACTGTGATTTTGAAGAATTTGATCTGGTCATTCCGATCGCACACAAAGACGAGACGCTGGCCCTGATCTTTGTGGGTGGACTGGATTTTCATCATGGCTCGCACGACGATGGGGAGAATATCAAATTTATTCAGGCACTCAGTAACATCATTATTGTGGCCATAGAAAACAAAAAGCTGGCCCGGAAGCAACTGGAGCAGGAAGCTTTTCGAAAGGAACTGGAAATTGCCAGCGACGTACAGCAGTTTTTGTTTCCGGATAAATTGCCCAACACAGAAAGACTTAAGCTGGAGGCGAGCTATCTGCCGCACGATCGGGTAGGGGGTGACTATTATGATTACATCCCCATCAACAAAAACCAGTTCCTGATCTGCGTGGCCGACGTAAGCGGAAAAGGAATTCCGGCTGCACTCATGATGTCCAACTTCCAGGCTTCGTTGCATACCTTGCTGCGGCAGACGCCTAATCTAAAAGAGATTGTCGAGGCATTGAATTACCAGGTGCTCGACAGCACGAAAGGAGAGAAGTTCATCACTTTTTTTGGCGCCGTCTATGACCTCAGCCTCAAATCAATGGTCTATATTAATTCCGGTCACAATCCGCCGATTCTGTGGGACCGGAAAAACGGATTGCGTTTGCTGGAAGACGGCTCAACGGTTTTGGGGGCAATGCATCCTCTTCCGTTTATCAATGAGGGTTTTATCCCCGACCTCGATGAGTTTCTCTTGTTTTGCTATACCGACGGTCTGACCGAAACGATTAATGAGGAGGGGAAGGAGTTTGGTGTGGACTACCTGACTGATTATTTCAAGAACAATCATTACAAAGATTTAAAGACCATTCACCAGGACCTCATTGTGGCACTCGATGGTTTCAAGGGCCGTAACAGCTATCGCGATGATATCACGCTGCTATCGTGCCGCGTAGAATAATGGATCAGATCCGCCATCGCTGTGATTTTCAAAACACCTTTTTTTCTTCCCTGGCTCTACCCGGATTTAATCTGGAATATACCCACAAAGGAAAAAGAGATTTACCTGACCTTTGACGATGGCCCTATTCCTGGCCCAACGGAATGGGTATTGGATGAACTCACAAAAATAAATGCACAGGCAACTTTTTTTTGCATTGGCGACAACGTCCGGAGACACCCTGATATTTTCCAAAAAATAATCGCCCAAAATCACACCATCGGCAACCATACCCATAATCATTTAAAAGGATGGCAGTGCAGTGTCCGGGAGTACGTTGACAATGTCCGACTCTGTGAAGAACAGTTCTCCACCCCCCTCTCCCTCCCGAGAGGGGCCGGGGGTGAGGTATTCCGCCCCCCCTACGGAAGAATAAAACGCAGCCAGATCACTGCCCTTTCAAAATATAAAATCATCATGTGGGATGTCCTCACCCATGATTACGCCAAAAATATTTCTGCGGAGCGATGTCTGCGCGGTTCTATCGATGCAACACGGCCTGGTTCGATCATTGTATTTCATGATAGCCTTAAGGCCGAAAAGAAATTGACGTATATCTTGCCCAGGTTCCTGGATCATTTTGCAAATCAGGGCTACTCGTTCAAAGCGATCTCAAATCCCTAACTTTGTTCTTGATCTTAGGTCCTCGGTGTGAAAGAAAAAAAGAAAATCCTGATTTGTCCGCTCGACTGGGGACTGGGGCATGCAACACGGTGCATCCCCATCATTCAGGAATTATTGAAAAGAGGGTGTGATGTACAGATTGCCTCCAGTAGCGAAGCGCTGACTTTGTTAAAAACGGAGTTTCCGGACCTGATTTTTTATAACCTTACGGGATATCGTCCCCGCTATTCGACTTCAACCTCATTGATCCTTCCCCTTGCCTTGCAAATGCCAAAGTTCGTACGGGCGATCAGGGCCGAACATAAAGAAGTTGAGACGATCATCCGGCAAAACGGAATATCCCTGGTTATTTCTGATAATCGATTTGGCTGCTGGTCATCAAAGATTCCCTGCGTAATGATTACGCATCAATTGCAAATAAGACTTCCTAAATGGCTTTCGGGGATCGTCAACGCGGCGAATCGCCATCACATCAAAAAATTTACGACATGTTGGGTACCCGATTGGGAAGGGAGTAGTTCGTTGTCCCGGGAATTGTCGGCCGATCCCGGATTTCCGGTGACCTACATCGGTCCGTTATCGCGATTTCATAAAATAGAAGGGATAAAGAAAAAATACGAAGTTGTGGCCATACTTTCAGGTCCGGAACCGCAGCGAACGATCTTTGAAGAAATCGTCAGAAAGGAATTAAAAAAATCAGAAAAGCATGCCTTGTTGATTCGGGGACTGCCCGCTTTGATTGAAAGAAAGAAAGATGGAAATCTGGAGGAAGTGACCCATCTCAACTCGGGCGAATTAAATCAGGTAATTTTGGAAGCGGAAATAATTGTGAGCCGGCCGGGTTACAGTACCATCATGGATTTGGCTAAATTGGGAATGCGAGCCCTGTTTATTCCAACTCCGGGACAAACGGAACAGGAGTACCTCGGCAGAGAATTAATGAAAAAGGGAATCGCATATCAGGTTGCCCAGGATCACTTTGACCTGGCGGAAGCGTTGGGTCAGGCCCAGCACTACACAGGGTTTAAAATGCAAGACGCGAATGAACTTTTGCTGACGGCCTTGAATAAATCAGGATTATGAAATGGATCGGCAGTTTTAAAAATGCTTTTCGTGGATTGAACAAGGCCCTTCAGGAGGAGCCCAATTTTCGCATTCATTTGGTAGCACTAATCGCCGTCTGTTTATTTGGCTTTTATTTCAATATAATGCCATGGGAGTGGTGTGTTATTATTCTGGCCAGCGCCCTCGTAATTTCCCTCGAACTGGTCAACACTGCAATAGAAAACCTGGCCGACCTGGTCACCCGCGAGCAAAAACCCCTTGTGGGGAAAATCAAAGACATTTCCGCCGCCGCAGTTTTAGTTTCAGCCATGGCCGCAATCGTTCTCGGATTAATCATCTTTACCAAATACCTGTTTTGAATCTCGAATCTTGAAGTAATTTGATCGACACCCACGCCCATATTTACCTCCCCGAATTCGATGTAGATCGCGAAGCCATACTCACCCGGTCGCGAGAAGCAGGTGTGACCAAAATCTACATGCCCAATATTGACCACACTACTATGAATATAATGCTGGACGCCGAGAGAAAATATGGGGATCAATGCATTGCCATGATGGGACTTCATCCTTGCTCGGTAAAAAAAGACTTTGAAAAAGAATTGGTTCAGATAGAAGAATGGCTTGGTAAAAGAAAATTTGCAGCGGTAGGGGAAATCGGAACAGATCTATATTGGGATAAAACATTTTGGGAGGAGCAAAAGGAGGCCTTTCGGTTACAGGTGACATGGGCAAAGAAATATAAACTTCCGATCGTCATCCACTGCCGCGAATCAATGGATCAAACCATTGAACTGCTAGAACCGCTTTTGTCCGATGGGCTAACCGGAATTTTCCATTGCTTCAGCGGCAACCTTGAGCAGGCAAATAAAATAGTTGCCATGGGGTTTTATCTTGGATTGGGAGGGGTGACCACTTTCAAAAACGGTGGATTGGATAAGGTTCTTCCGGAGATCAATTTGGCAAACATTGTTTTGGAAACAGACAGTCCTTATTTGGCCCCTGTTCCCCATCGCGGCAAGCGCAACGAGCCCAGCTATCTCCCTTTGATCGCTGGCAGGATTGCAGATATAAAAGGGATGCCATTGGAGAAAGTGACGGAAGCGACGAAAGTAAATTCAGACAAGGTTTTTGGGGAAAGGGTGGTTCTTGATGATGGATTGATAAACCCATAGGCACATAGGAGACATAAGATGTCGTATTTATTATTAACTATGTGCCTACGTGTTTCAAAATTCCCCTATTCATGACCTATAAAAAAATCAACATCAACACAGCGCTACCGGAAAAGCCGAGGGCCAGGGTGATGATCATTTATACCGGTGGTACGTTTGGTATGGCCCACGATGCGCAGGGCGTGCTGGTGCCGTTCGACTTCTCCCTTATCCTCGAGCAGCTTCCGACCTTGCGCAATCTTTTCCTCGATCTCACGGTAATTTCATTTGAACATCCCATTGATTCATCCAATGTTGATCCTTCACATTGGAAAACGATTGGAAAAATTATTGAAGAGCACTACTGCGACCAGGACGGATTTGTAGTGCTTCACGGTACCGACACCATGGCGTATACCGCTTCGGCGTTGAGTTTTATGCTGCAGGGTCTGAACAAGCCCGTCATCTTTACAGGAGCCCAACTGCCCATCAGCGAACCCCGGTCGGATGCGCGGGAAAATCTGATTACCTCTCTGGAAATTGCCGCTGCCAAGAAAGACGGCAGGCCGCTGGTGCCGGAGGTGTGCGTGTATTTTGATTATGAATTACTGCGGGGTAACCGTACCAAAAAAGTGGAGAGCATGCACTTCGATGCCTTCGAGTCTGAAAATTATCCGCCGTTAGCCAAAGCGGGTGTAAAAATTGATTACAATTTTCCGGCGATCAAACCTTTCGTGATGGGAGAGAAGCTCAGTTTGCGGTGCCAGTTTGACACTAACATCTCCATACTCAAACTTTTTCCGGGCATGAACTCCATCACGGTCAGTTCCATCATAAAAACACCCGGTCTTAAAGCCCTGATCCTGGAAACTTTTGGTTCCGGAAATGCACCTTCTGCCGCCTGGTTTATTACTTTGCTCAAAGACGCGATCGGAAGCGGGATGATTATTCTGAACATTTCTCAATGCCCTGGTGGGATGGTGATCCAGGGCAAATATGAAACGAGTAAGACACTGGAGGAGATTGGTGTAATCAGCGGCGGCGATATGACCATCGAAGCCGCGACGACGAAGTTGATGTTGTTGTTGGGGGAGTTTGGAGTGGAGAAGACGAAGCAAAATATCGCTGGACCAATGGCGGGGGAGATAACGAGGTAGGAAGAACGGCAGTTGTAATGTTAGAAACCTTCGAAATTGAAATTGTGACGGGCACTGGCACCCAACAAAATGTATCTTCCGTAGCGGAGTAATTGTAATTTTTACGGAGGGACGAGTTGTTCCGGAAAAGAACATTGAATCTGTCTGATTGACAAAAAGTAAATGGAATAGTTAAATGGCAGTAAGGCGATTCTTATTCAAAAAATCAAGCATTCTTGCATTGATGATTTCAGATTGATCAATGGATAAAAAATGGCCTGCATTTTTTATAATATTTGTTTCAGAATGGGGTAGCAACTCTTTTGCTTTATCAACACTTTTTTCTTTGTTAATAATATCATGGTCACCTATTAATACTAAAACAGGCATAGCCAGCGTTTTTAATTCATCATGAGAAAAGGGTGTCATTTGAAACATGATCAAACTCTTCTTTGCTTTTTGCGTAGCTATGAAATATTGTTCTACATATGCCTTTTCTATTTTATCAACATTAACTGACATCGTTTCTAAAACACCCCTCAAGTGTTTTCGTTTGGGATCAAGCGCATAGGCAATATCGGAGGATATTTTTGACCCAGGTCGTATCCATGTAAATGTCTGCAAAGGACTTAAAAGAATCATATTCTTGATTCGAGATCCTTGATGAAGTGCAATATTTACGGCGAGCCATCCCCCTTCGGAAGCACCGATTAAACTTAATTTTTTAAGTTTGAGCTGATCAAATATTTCATTGTACCAATTCATTATATCTCTCATGTCTTTGACTTTTCCAGTCATCTGAGATTTTCCTGGTTCGATCAAATAGTCGATGGCATAAACCCTGTAATTTTGCGAAAGTGCTTTAATATTAGGATACCACATTGTAGAACTAGCATTCATTCCGTGCAATAAGACCAAAGGCTCGGCATTTTTAGGACCACTTACAATTACATGGGCATTTCCAAGGCTTGTTTGGATATTCAGTTCATGAAAAGGTGTTTCCCAAAGTGTTAAAGCTTTATCGTATGCATTATAATATTCACGGTCTTCGGGTTTCACTTCTTTTACATATTCCCCAAACTCTTCATCCAATTGTTTCTGTAACTGTTTCTGAATTTCTTCTTGTTTAGCAATCACTGTTTCTTTCTTTCGTTTTTCATTTTCACAACTATAAATGGATAACACAATGATTAATAATGCACTATACTTCATAAAAAAATTCATAAAATTTTAATTTGGTGGATTAATTGGAGATACGCAAAAATTGGTAATGTTACGTCTTTCATTTTATTAGCGTAATCTCATTTCGGCATCTGCTTTATCGGTCTTAGCAAGTCGCAAGCGCATTTGTATAAATCGCTTAACGGTCGGAGGATTCACGACCGATAACATAACCTTTGTGCACAGCCATGTTTCCAGCGACTGATGGCAGCAAGCAGTGGCCTCCATCACGCAATGACCCTGCAGATCCAAAAGCGCAATCAATTTCTGATCCCCGGAAGGGTCGTTGTAGAACTGAAAATGTTTCCCGTCGGAAGCAGACACATCAAGCACTTCCTTGGAAACATCAATACCAAGGAATTTTGTAATTTTATCCATACTTTATATTGTTTAAGGAAGAATAAACCACTTGGAACTTTCAGTGATAAAGAACGCAAAGATTTGATTTGTCATTCAGAGTTAATTTCCGGTTTAGTGTAGTCAACAAATGTCGGGGGTCTATCAGGGGTTTAACACAAGCGATTATTCTGTACAAACATCACTTTATTTAATTGTGGACAGCCTGAATATTCGGTGGCACAATCTTGTGGCAGAATCTTAAAACCCATGACTAAGTCAAGCGGCTATAATTCGCTAACTTATCGGAATCAAGCGTGGATACGATTCAGGCCTTTGGTCATTCGAATAAAAGGAAACCTAATGATCAACACAACCCATTGCCTCATTAATAATGAAAGCATTTTTGATCTTTGGCGGAGAGGGTGGGATTCGAACCCACGTTACCTTGCGGTAAACACACTTTCCAAGCGTGCTCGATCGGCCACTCTGACACCTCTCCGTTTTTTTAGGAACGCAAAAATAGTTAAATTTTTATAGTACCCACTTTATATTTATATTTTCGTTCCCGAACCAGAACCCCTTCATTGACCGCCCTCAATAACCCCAAAATAATACGCGCCTGGTGCATGTACGACTGGGCCAACTCGGTTTATAACCTGGTGATCACCACCACCTTTTTCCCCATTTACTTTGTGGCCATCACCTCTGCCGCATACGGCGACCGCGTTCCATTCCTCGGCCGGACCTTCAAGGCGAGTTCGCTCTATGATTATGCGCTTGCGTTTGCCTACCTCGCTATCGCTCTTCTTTTACCCATCCTTTCATCTATTGCCGACTCGCGGGGCAATAAGAAACGATTTATGCAGTTCTTCTGCTATCTAGGTGGTTTGGCCTGCATGGGACTTTTTTGGTTCAAGGGTGAATCACCGAGTGTGGCCTGGGGAATAGGCTGCTTTGTCCTGGCTGCCATCGGATACATCGGCAGCCTGGTGTTTTATAATTCCTACCTGCCCGATATCGCTTCTCCCGAAGAACAAGATCGCGTGAGCGCCCGCGGCTATGCAATGGGTTATACCGGGAGCGTCATCTTACAGGTTGTTGGATTTGGATTGGTACTTTATTTTAACGGAAAAGGGGATCAGAGTTCAGGTCCGCTTTTTACTTTCTTGTTGGTGGGCTTGTGGTGGATGGGATTTGCTCAAATCACTTTTGCACATTTACCCGATCCCCAATCCGTCGCTCGCCCGGATGCCAATTTTCTAACCGATGGATTTAAAGAACTAAGGAAAGTTTGGGAGCAGGTAAAACAACTCAGCGTGCTGAAATGGTTTCTCTGCGCCTTTTTGTTTTACAGCATGGGCGTTCAAACGGTCATGCTCGTCGCCACTTTATTCGGCGCTGAAGTGCTGGGCCTGCCTGCCGATAAATTGATCATCACCGTGGTGCTCATCCAATTGGTTGCCATTCCCGGTGCCATCCTGATGTCGCGGTTGTCGGGAAGGTTTGGAAACCTGCCGGTATTGATCGGGGTGATTTTTGTGTGGATAGGAATGTGCCTGTCGGCCTATTACATAACTATCTTAAAAGAAGGTGGACAAAACGTAGAGTTTCATTTTTACGGATTGGCGTGTACCGTTGGCCTGATCATGGGTGGCGTGCAATCGCTGAGTCGCAGCACGTATAGCAAACTGATGCCTGAAACAAAAGATACCGCCTCATTTTTTAGCTTCTACGATGTCACAGAAAAAATAGCCATCGTCTTTGGGATTTTTTCCTTCGGCTACATCGATGAAATTTTCGGAATGAAGAATTCTATTCTTGTCCTGATTCTGTTTTTTGTCGCCGGCCTCGCAGCCCTTTTTGTTGCCCGTCACAAGACCTATCACTGATTAACGCTGATTAAATGATTTCACTGATCATCGCTGAAGAAATGATTTCACTGATAGCAGGACTCCGTAATCGCAACAACGATTTTCCCAAATAACCGAAACCCAATTGTCGAATTATTCAATAATTATTCAATTAGCTAATTTGCTAATGATCTCAATACCGTAGATGCTTTACCGTCATCCCATTGTTAATCAATTGCTTTAACGAATCGATCCCGATCTTTAGATGCAATTCAACATAATTCGTAGTTACCGCTTTGTCACTCGCTTCGGTCTTGATGCCATCCTGAGCCATCGGCTGATCTGAAACCAGCAAGAGTGCGCCGGCAGGAATTTCATTGTAAAATGCAGTGGAGAAAATCGTTGCCGTTTCCATATCGATGGCCATCGCACGAATCTTGATCAGGTATTCTTTAAAATGTTCATCCCATTCCCATACCCGGCGGTTGGTTGTGTAGACCGTGCCGGTCCAATAATCCTGGTTGTAATCGCGAATGGTGGTGGATATGGCTTTTTGTAATGCAAAGGCGGGAAGCGAGGGTACTTCTGGTGGAAAGTAATCATTGGAAGTACCTTCTCCCCGGATGCCGGCAATGGGTAAAATGAAATCGCCGACTTCATGTTTCTTTTTTAATCCACCACACTTGCCAAGAAAGAGGCAGGCTGCAGGTTTGATGGCCGAGAGACAATCAATTATGGTAGCGGCATTTGGACTCCCCATTCCAAAGTTGATGATGGTAATGCCTTGTGCGGTAGCGGTAAGCATGGCCCTGTCTTCACCGTGTACTTGCACGTTATTCCATTCCGCAAACTTCCGGACGTAGTTGTCAAAATTGGTAAGCAGTACATATTGCCCAAAATCTTTCAATGCCATACCGGTGTAGCGCGGCAACCAGTTCTCAACTATATCCTGTTTCGTTTTCATGGAACAAAAGTTTGTATCATTTTTGGGCTTATGTATCCCCTCAACCTACCATCCTTTGGCCCAAAGATAAAAAAGGAGGAGGGAAAGGTCTGGGTTTTTGATGTGATTCGGAAGAAGTATATCGTGCTCACACCCGAGGAATGGGTACGTCAGCATTTCATTCATCACCTGATTCACGACCTGAAATATCCCAAATCATTATTCAAAGTCGAGAGCGGCCTCTCCTTCAATCATCTCCAGAAGCGTTCTGATATTGTGGTCCATGACCGGCAGGGAAAGCCATGGATGCTGGTAGAATGCAAATCGCCTACGATTAAACTTACCCAGAAAGCCTTTAATCAAATAGCCGTTTACAACATGAACATCGGAGCAAGGTTTCTAGCCGTTACCAATGGGATGGTGCACTATTGTTGCGCAGCAGCACAGCCGGGGAACGAGGCGATATTTATGGATTCATTTCCTCCGTTTGAGTAGTTGGTCATTAGCCAGCTTAGCGTTCTTATCGTATCAAACTTTGCGCCCTTTTCATGAAACGGCTCTCGCAAATCTTCAAAAAAATCTTCTTATGTTGGGCGGTTTTTTCTCCCAAAAACAAAGCCTCCCGTATTAAAACGAGCGGGAAATTTCTCCACGGCCGGATGGCCGCATCATTGCAACGGCGCTGCATTATTTCTCACCCGCATGCCACCTCTGCAGATCCCTGCCTTTGCCGAAGCGGCTACGCACAGGCAGGCGCGAAATAATGAGGCGCCTTATGCGATGATTGATCCCCAATAAAAAAGGCTGGAACGATTAAGTCCCAGCCCTGAAAACAAAACAAGAAAAAATGAATCCTTCGTTTAAAGAGGAATAGTATGTTAAGATAGAAATTCTTTAACATCCGAGAACGGCAGATTAAAAGCATCAGCGACGGCTTTATAAACCACCTTTCCGTTGATTACATTCAATCCTTTCTTTAATTCCAGGCTATCACTGCACGCTTTTTTCCACCCCTGGCCAGCCAATTTTATACAATATGGCAGTGTTGCGTTGGTGAGGGCGAGGGTTGAGGTGTACGGTACCGCGCCCGGCATATTGGCAACACAATAATGGACGACATCATCGATGATGTAAGTCGGGTCTTCATGCGTCGTAGGTTTGCAGGTTTCGATGCAACCACCCTGATCCACGGCAACATCCACTAACACGGTGCCGGGTCGCATGGTTTTGAGCATATCGCGGGTAATCAGTTTGGGTGCCTTGGCTCCGGGCACCAACACTGCGCCTATAATCAAATCGTGTGTCTTGACCAATTCGCGGATCATGTAGTCGCTGGAGACAACCGTATGAACATTCTTGGGCATGACATCATCCAGGTAGCGGAGACGAGTGATGTTCAAATCCGTTATCGTTACGTCGGCCCCCATACCGGCGGCAATTTTAGCGGCGTTCGCTCCCACCACGCCGCCACCGAGAATAAGAACTTTCGCAGGCATTACCCCTGGCACGCCGCCCAACAAAATGCCTCTGCCTTTGGATGGCTTCTCCAGATATTTAGCGCCTTCCTGGATCGCCATGCGTCCTGCTACTTCAGACATGGGCACCAGCAGCGGCAATCCTCCATCGATGCGCTCCACCGTTTCATAGGCCAGGCATACGGCGCCCGTCTTGATCATCGCATGGGCGAGGGGCTCGTAAGAAGCAAAATGAAAATAGGTAAACACGAGCTGATCTTTTTTGATCAGACTGTATTCTTGTTCTATGGGCTCTTTTACTTTGATGATCATTTCGGCGATATCGAAAACTTCCTTTGCGGAAGAAAGTATTTTGCCGCCCGCGTTTACGTATTCAGGATCGCTGAAACCGCTGCCTTCACCTGCCTGGGTTTGAATGTAAACGGTGTGGCCGCGTTTTGCCAATTCCTGCGTGCCGGCAGGAGTAAGGGCAACCCGGTTTTCATTATTCTTGATCTCTTTCGGTACGCCAATGATCATAGTGGATAAGTTTAGTCTTAACGGAATAAAATAAAAGATTCACCTTTAATCGGGGAATCCGGGTCTGTCCAAGCAGGCCGCAAAGATAGTATTCGGTTACGATTGCTAAAGGTTAATGAAGGCATTTTTTGCCGTTGTACTGGTTCAACTTTATGGGCCGTAATGAACCTAAAATCTGCCTATCTATGGGCCAAACAGAAGTATGAATTCATGATTTTCAATCGGTTGAAAATTTTCCTGTTGCAAAAAGTTGCTGTCGGGTTTAATTCTTTGGAAATTAAAGTCGATTTCAGCATTTTATTTGGTGAAAAATTTGCTCTTTGACCCCTCGTAGGTTTTTCTCTATTTTTGAATTAAATCCTTCTCTTGAGTCAAGTCAAATCCATAGGCGTTTCGACAAAAAGAGCGACCATCGTACTGGCTGATTACCGGCTGGCCTGCGAGAGCCGTGAAGCTAGCATTATTGGCCGCAAGGAGGTCTTTATGGGCAAAGCCAAGTTTGGAATCTTTGGCGATGGAAAAGAAACGGCGCAGATTGCAATGGCCAAGGTTTTTCGAAATGGCGATTTTCGAGCAGGCTACTACCGGGATCAAACTTTCATGTTTTCGATCGGCGAACTCACCCTGCAACAATATTTTGCTCAGCTGTACGCACACACCAGCGTAGAAGCAGACCCCGCTTCCGCCGGCCGCCTGATGAATGGCCACTACGCCACCCGCATGGTCGATGACCGCGGTGCGCTGAAACGATTGTCGGAATTAAAAAACAGCAGTGCAGATGTTTCTCCCACCGCGGCACAGATGCCCAGGCTGGTAGGATTGGCGTATGCATCCAAACTATTTCGGCATAATCCTGGGTTGAAGAATTTTACAGACTTATCCAACAGGGGTAACGAAGTTGCATTCGGTACCATCGGCAATGCCTCTACTTCTGAAGGAATGTTTTTTGAGGCGATCAATGCCGCAGGTGTTTTGCAGGTGCCCATGCTCGTTTCAGTGTGGGATGATGATTATGGCATTTCTGTTCCGCAGGATTATCAAACCACGAAGGGAAGTATTTCAAAAATACTCGCCGGCTTCCAGCGCACAAAATCGGAGAAAGGGTATGAGATATTCACCGTACTTGGCTGGGATTATACCGGACTTTGTGCAACGTATGAGGCTGCCGAAAAGATTTGCCGTGTGGAACATGTGCCCGTGCTGATCCATGTAATCGAGATGACACAACCTCAGGGTCACTCTACATCCGGGTCGCATGAACGCTATAAACCCAAAGTGCGGCTGGCCTGGGAAAAGGAATATGATTGCAACCGCAAGATGCGGGAGTGGATTTTGAATGAGGGTATCAGTTCGGTAGATGAACTGGATGCGCTGGAGAAAGAAGCCAAGGCAACCGCTCGGGCCGCAAAGGAAGCTGCATGGAAATCATTTAATGAAGACATACAAAAAGAACAGCACGAACTTTCTTCCTACTTAAACCTGGCAGAGGGACAATTTCCCGAACTTTTGGAAATCCGTGAAACGCTGGACAAAACATTGAACCCACTTCGACTCGACGCTTTCAAGGCGGCAAAAAAAGCGATCCGGGTTTTGATTGGCCAGGATTTGCAAACAAGAACGGATATCATCAATTGGATTCGACGCAATACAGGTGAAAATTTTGATCGGTACAGTTCACATTTATACAGTCAGTCAGAATGGTCTGCTTTAAAGGTTCCGGAAATAGAACCAGTATGGAATGATTCCTCTCCGCTGGTAGATGGTCGTGAGGTGCTCCAGGCTTGCTTTGATGCTGCGCTGAAACGCGATCCCAGAATTATCGCATTTGGAGAAGATGTAGGTAAAATCGGAGATGTGAACCAGGGATTTGCAGGGTTGCAGGAGAAGTACGGTGAATTACGAGTCACCGATACCGGTATCCGGGAATGTACGATTGTAGGACAAGGTATTGGGGCTGCGCTCAGGGGTTTACGCCCGATTGCAGAAGTCCAGTATTTGGATTATTTGCTTTACGCGATTCAAATCATGTCCGATGACCTTGCCTGTCTGCAATACCGGACCAAAGGTGGCCAAAAGGCTCCGCTTATCATACGCACTCGTGGACATAGGCTGGAAGGGGTATGGCACGCCGGCTCCCCTATGGGTATGATCCTTCACAGCCTTCGCGGGATTTATGTTCTCGTACCGCGTGACATGACGCAAGCTTCGGGATTTTATAATACCATGCTGCAGTCAGATGACCCAGCACTGATTATTGAATGTTTGAACGGCTACAGGCTGAAAGAAAAACTGCCCGACAACATCGGAGAGTTCACCGTTCCTCTCGGTGTGCCGGACGTATTGAGAGAAGGTACTGATGTTAC
Organism: Bacteroidia bacterium; assembly: GCA_043785125.1. Lineage (GTDB taxonomy): Bacteria > Bacteroidota > Bacteroidia > Cytophagales > Cyclobacteriaceae > ELB16-189. The sequence continues at coordinate 18,004 of JAYVXP010000043.1, read as the reverse complement.
GGTGGTCACCTATGGCTCGATGTGTCGAATCGTGATGGCTGCAGCGTTGGATCTTGAGCGGGTTGGGATTTCCTGTGAAGTAATTGATGTTCAGACTTTGTTGCCTTTTGATTTGCATCATCGGATTCTTGAGTCAGTAAAGAAAACCAACCGGATTGTATTTGCCGATGAAGATGTGCCTGGTGGAGCGACGGCTTTTATGGCGCAAAAGGTATTGGAAGAACAAGGTGCCTTTGAATTTCTGGATGCAAAGCCCGTTACCATTGCTGCCAAGGAACACCGTCCTGCTTACGGTTCGGATGGAGACTATTTTTCAAAACCCAATCCGGAAGACGTGTTTGATGCGGTATATGATATGATGATGCAATCCGATCCGCAACGCTTTCCTTCACTTTATTAACCTATTTCTGAATAGACTGCAAGGTAAAAACAGGTGTTGAGACTGGTTTACTTTTATGCAATGCCCGGTCCTGAATATATACGTTGAGGTACAATGGCTTGATGCTGAACAAGATTAACCACACGGCTGAAGGCATACTGTATCGGATTTTACCCTCTTGCACCGTTGCCACCGACAAGTCTTTGGAAAGTACCGGGAATCTGCCATTCAACCCACCGACCAGACAACTCCCGGGAAATTCATTTAACCAATCAAATTTTTTGAAGGTGTTTCCGTCAGCTTGCTGGACATAGATATCAATAAAGATATTGTAATAATTAGGGTTCAGTTGAAAATAGAGTGTGTCCAGGGGTTTTGGTTCAGCGCTGTCATAATTGTATGTAATCTCCCAATTTGTGCAGGTGTAGGGCCGGACAAAATCCGGAAGGGTGTCATATCTGGGATCCGTCCGCTTGGTTTTATAAGTAACAAAGGACTTGTCGAAAAACTGGTAATAAATCCGGTTAACATATTTTATGTTGGTTGAATCTCCGACACCCACGCCCAAATCTCCATCGCCGTCTTTGAAGTTGACAGTCAGAATAAGCGTGTCTGATGGGGTAGGTACTAGTGTTGTTGGAAGTCCTTTCCTGAAAATAATACCATTATATTCAATCTCGGGTGTGACTGGAAAATGGGGTGCGTCAAAACAGGAATTGAAGAATACCAACACCACTAACGCCAACAGCAAATTGCCAATTAATCTCATTTCCTACCTTTATGACTTGCTAAAGTAATCAACGCTTGAAGACATTTAAAAGTTTTGAGGAGGTTTTATATAAAGCAAACGAACAAAACTTTGCGGATATTGCCCTTCAACTATATCGGTTTCAGGCCGAAAATAACAAAGTTTACCATTCTTTTATCACCCATTTAGGGCGTTCGGCAGTACAATCTGTTGATGATATTCCTTTTCTTCCTATTTCATTTTTTAAGACTCAGGAAATCAAAACCGGGGCATGGGAGGCCGAAACCGTATTCACCAGTAGCGGCACAACGGGAATCACCACGAGCCGTCATCCGGTTAAGGATATGATGTTTTATCTCCGTCATACGGAATACATTTTTCGTCACTTCTTTGGGCCGTTGGAGGACTATCATTTTTTGGCGCTGCTACCATCCTATCTGGAGCGAGATGGATCATCCCTGGTGGCCATGGCCGATTATTTTATTCGAGGCAGCCACTCAGACCACTCGGGTTTTTATTTGAATAATCAGGATGAATTGGTTCGTACGCTCCATGATTTGAAAAATTCCAACAAGAAGGTGTTGTTGCTGGCCGTCAGCTTTGCTTTGCTGAATCTGGCGGAGGAATTTCCAATGGATTTAAGTCATTGCATGATCATGGAAACGGGTGGTATGAAAGGAAAGCGTCCGGAACTACCGCGCGAGGAACTTCATCACCAACTTTGCTCAAGATTTAACGTCTCTTCCATTTTATCCGAATATGGAATGACCGAATTATTTTCACAGGCTTACTCGAAGGGCGGTGGCCATTTTCAACCGCCTCCAAGTATGAAAATTCTGATCCGGGATATAAATGATCCTTTTACCCGTTTGCAGGTTGGCCGAACCGGGGTGATCAATGTTATTGACCTTGCCAATATCCATTCCTGCGCCTTTATCGAAACTCAGGATTTAGGTAAAATCAATCAAGATGGTAGTTTTGAGGTACTTGGCAGAATGGACAACAGTGACGTCCGGGGTTGCAATTTATTGGTTGAATAGACGAAATTATCGCCAAACGGTAAAATTACCGGATTGGGTTTGGTGGGAACAAAAAGATTGATAATTTTGCTTTTACCAAAGCTATTATCATTATGAAAAAAATTCTATCTTTTGTACTCCTGGTTGCATTCATTTCCGCTTGTAGCCAATACACTTGTCCTACTTATAGCAAGAAGGACATCAAGAAGGCGTCTGCAGAAAGAAAGATCTGATTGGGATCTTAATTAGATCTTAATTACAGGTATTTCTTTACCTCCTCGGCGGTAATTTTATCTCCACTCATAATTACGAGTCGCTCGACTACGTTTCTTAATTCACGTACATTTCCTGTCCAGGGGTGATTCTCCAACTGTTTTAGTGCCCCAGATTCAATTTCTTTTTGCCTCGATCCGTATTCATTGGCAATGTCCAGCAGGAACTTATTGACCAATGCAGGGATGTCCTCTTTTCGTTCGATCAGTGAAGGAACTTTGATCAAAATAACGCTGAGTCGATGGTAGAGATCTTCCCGAAACCGGTTCTCTTCTATTTCCTTTTTCAAGTCCTTGTTTGTCGCAGCAATTACCCTTACGTTGACGGCAATGTCTTTATCACCCCCCACGCGGCTTATCTTATTTTCCTGCAGGGCACGGAGCACCTTTGCCTGAGCAGAAAGGCTCATGTCACCGATTTCATCCAGGAATAAAGTTCCACCATCGGCCTGCTCAAATTTGCCTATGCGTTGCTTGATGGCCGAAGTGAATGAGCCTTTCTCGTGGCCAAACAATTCACTTTCGATCAATTCAGATGGAATGGCGGCACAATTCACTTCAACAAATGAGGCCCCTGCCCGATTACTCTTTTCATGCACCCAACGTGCGACCAATTCCTTGCCCGATCCATTGGGTCCTGTGATCAACACGCGCGCATCGGTCGGGGCAACTTTTGCGATCATCTCTTTTACCTCCTGCATGACTGTGGATTCTCCCACCATCTCAAATTTTTGAGATACTTTTTTACGCAATATTCTGGTTTCCTTCACCAGATTATTTTTGTCCAGGGCATTGCGCAAGGTGATCAGCAAGCGATTCAGGTCGGGTGGCTTTTGAAGAAAATCGTAGGCGCCGATTTTGGTGGCATCGACTGCCATTTCCGTACTGCCATGAGCGGAAATCATGATAAACGTGGTGGCGATGCCTTGATTTTTTGCTTTTTGCAATACTTCCATGCCATCCATTTTGGGCATTTTGATGTCACAGAAAGTAACATCGTATTGCACACTTTCAAGTTTTTGAAGTCCCTCTACACCGTCTTTCGCTTCATCGACCTCGAGGTTAAGTTCCTTTTGGTCTTTGAGGATGTCTTTCAACACTGAACGGATGCTCGCTTCGTCTTCGATGATCAGGATTCTGGGCATGGTATAATTGTAAAACGAAAAACAAATAAACCTTCCGGTTTTTGAAACCTGGAAGGTTTATCAACATGGGATTCAAATGAATGCAAGCCTGTAAGCCGGGTTCTGTTCCATCCTGTACCAACCTTTTGCCGAAGCAAGAAATTGGAAACAGAATTACTCTTATCATTTATCTAGCCCCGCCATCACTGACGGGATCAAGCAGCCTACCCGTCCCGACACTCCGACAAGTGCGCCTTTCGGCAAACAGATCGAAGCAGAACCGAGCCATTCATGGATCGGGACATATTTGGCCTTACAACTCGTAAGGTTTACCGTGCCCCCGCAGTCGCCTTTGGGGCGGTGAGCTCTTACCTCACCTTTTCACCTTTTCCCCGATAAATCGGGGTAGTTTGTTTTCTGTGGCACTGTCTGTCCCCGACAAGTCGGGGCCTTCCTGTTAGGAAGTACGATGCTCTATGTTGCCCGGACTTTCCTCCCCGACGAGTCGGGGCGATAAGACGGCTTGCATTGCTGCAAATATCGCTAATTATTCGATTCTATAAATCCGTGCCAGAAACGGTGTGACCATTCTTAAGTTGGCTTCTTAGGAGCCTGGGTGCGGAATGTGGTGTAAAACGTTATTGAGTACTCCAATCCCAATTAGCTAATTATCGAATCGTTAACATTATCGAATTGCCACATTATCGAATCAATTCACATCCGCCCCCGTCAATTTCATCTCATACTGGTCGGCCAGATTGGCTACTTCCTGAAGCATTTCTTTTATTTCCGCTTCAGCGGCATTGTCAAATCCGCAGACGGCCTCTACCTGCAGGTAATTTTCACGGATCACAAAGCGGGCATAGTTAAAGAACGCAGTTTGCTCCAGCAGCATTTTGAAATCAAGGTTTGCGTCCACGGGACATACTTTTGATGAGAGCGAAACCAACTTGCGATTATACAACTCATTCAATTTCACATTCCCGATCACCGTTTGAAACCGGCTTCCGGAAAGCGGAACAATGACGATGGATTGTGAATTATTGTATTGCGTGTATTGACCACCAATTTGGTCAGCATAGCGCTTCATGAAAGCGGTTAAGTCCATGGTTCAAAGTTTATAGTTGAAGGTTTAAGATTGTTTAAGATCTAAGTTCATGGTTGGCCACCAATCACCGGATTATTGAATCAAGCGCAGACAAGTTACTAAATCAAATCCAATCCCAGATAATATTTCCGGTAAGGGTTGTAACCGTCCTTTTCTCATTATCGCTTTCAAATGCATGCTTCATATTTCCAGTTCCATATCCGGCGCAAGATTCAGCCATTTGGGGAAGAGTATCCCACCGAAAACCAATCGATTTGACCATTTATAATTTTTTAAAAGCTCTTCTCCTGATCAATTTTTACCCGCATCTTCTTTTAAAGCTTCAGGATTATTCTTGTTTTGCTCTTCTGCTTTTCGCCGTGCGCGTGCACGGGTAGACCGGAGAAGATCCATGACCTGATTAAAATTTTGCGTGTACAACAGACTCACGCCGGTGGTCACCGCAGCCTGTGTGCCCAGCGAATTCGTAATGGCGTTTCCATTCGCGCGACTGTACATTTTCACCTTAAACATACCATCGGGTGTGAGCAAATAATCAACCGTCCAGTCCCCGGCGATGGTGGAAATATCTGATCGGTTATATTGGTTATTGAATGTGCCATCCCGGGTAACACGCAAACGGCCATTTAAAAAGGAATAGGAGAGACGCAACTGAAACGTATTGAAGGCCTCCTGATCAAGGCCTTTCAGATCCAGGTTGATTTCCAAATTCTGATCTACCTGACTAAGCCAGTAGCTGAGTTGATTCGAAAACAATTCACTGACGCTTCCAGCAATGGTCCCACTCGTGCTCATCGACTCTCCATAGGGTGAGAACCTTCTCAGCATGATCAGGCTAAACACTTGTTTCTTTAATTCCTGTTCGTCAAGCCGAGCCTTGAAAGCGTTAAAAGAAAGCCTGAAGTTTACAAATTTCCCGGGGCTTTCCACCATACCCACATCGCTGTTGGGGAGATCTTTCGCGTCGATATCAAAGGAAATCTGCGGCGCCAGCATCGGCCCGTCAAGTTTAAGCAGCACTTCCACGGGATACTTTCGTTTGACCGCCGGGTCATTGACTACAGACTGGTCCGCTAAAATTGGGCCGAATGAAGCAAGCTGACGGTAACTTGCCGTGATGTTCATTGTTGCTTGATAGGGATCGCCAAACCAGGATATGCGGCTGCCTTTTTTGATGCTGAACTCTTTGTTAATGATGTCGTAGAGTGTGAAATTGTAAGCGCCTTCTGTGAATTCAATCAAGCCAAACATATTGAATTCTCCCTTGGTGTCGAGCTGTAATTTGAGGTCCCCATTGCCGCGCCCCCGAATGATATCACCCGACTTGATGTCAAAAATAATCTCCGCGAACGCATCGGGCGTAATGTCCAGATTCAAGTCCAAGGTAATCCCAGAAAGTTCAACCTTTTCTTTGGGTTTTTTGAAATTGGCTTTTACCACCACACTGTCGGTAAAACGAATGAAATTGATAAAGTCTTTTCGCTCGACCTCACCACTGCCGTTGATGGGTATGTAGATTTTGGTATTTTTTTGGGAACGGGCTGTGGCTGAGATTTTCATGTTTGAAATGGCGCCAAAAATATTCAGGTTGCCGGTGGCGTAACCCTGTCCATAAAACAAATCGTTGTCTTTGGCCGTGGTATTGAGCACTTGAAAATTTCTAAAGGTGGCATCCAGATTAATGTGCATTTCCGAAAAATGGTGGTGTACGAGAAAACCGTTTACCGTAGCTTTATTATGAAAGGCGTCGGCGAGGTTGAATTCTTTGAAAATAATCTGATTCGACGTCATGCCCAATGTACCGGTAAATTGGTATAACGTCTTGAGGTAATCGATCATGATCTGACCATCGGCAATCTTGCCTTGGCCATCGATTTTAGCTTCGGCAAAAGTACCCGTGATCGTGTAATTGCCGGTCAGTGTTCCGCCGATTTGAGAGAAAATTCCACGAAGTAAAGGTTCGGCAATTTTGAGGTTAGCATTTTCCAGGGTGGCCCTTACGTTCAATGGGTTTATTTTTTCCTCTGGGTCATAATATCCAGTCAGGTTGATGATTCGTTTTTCCAGCCGGTCGATAAAGAAGCTAATGTCAAAGCGATGGTCATGCTGATTCCACATGTTGGTGCCAGTTATGTTTCCGATGAGAAAGTTATTGATGGTCAGGTCTTTGATAGAGATGTCATTTTGTAAATAGGCGCTGTGGTATAGGTCGCGGGCGTTCACGTCACCGTTCATGGTGCCAAGAAATTTTTCCGTGCTCAGTGTGTTGAGGATGGCCATGTTGAGATTCGACACCGTCAATCTCAGTTCCTGACCGGGGTCTTCTGAAATCCGGCCGTCCAGCAGGATAAATTGTTTTTCGTCGTGAATTTCAAGCTCGTGAACTGACCACTCTTTTCCTTGTAAAAGCATGTAATTCTTTTGGCTCACCTGCCATTCCTGATCCAGCACCTTGATCCGGGAGGGCATAATTTTTATTTTTGTACTATCCTGCAGAAAATCAATTTCTGACTTCAATCGAAGTAGGTTGTCATAGCCTTCCTGGTCAAAGTCGACATCCAGATCAACATGCTGCCCATTCCAGATAGCCTCTACCAAAAGATCCCTCGTTTTGAAAGCCGGTGAGAATTCCTGTCGGGCAGACGTTACCGTTAAGGAGCCCAATACATCGGTGCTATCGCGAACCTTTGAGCCACTCAATTCGATTTCATTTTTTAAGAAAACTTTGTCGCCATAAAACAACGTATCGATTTGAGAATAGGCATGAACAATAGACGTGAAACCATTGGAGAATTTGCCCTCCAGCAAATTATTTTTGGACACTTTGATGTTGAGATCTAATAGGTCAAAGAGTGGATTAACATTGCGTAGGTTCATTTGGAAAGCGACATCATACACTTGAGATCGCTTATTTTTGGTGGCATAGTAGTCGGCAAGTGCTTTCTTATCGTTTCTGAGGTTTAAATAAAATTCATGAAAAAGTGTGCTGACATCTTGAAATAGTGTGGAGTAATAATAGTTTCCTTCAAGGTTAACATCAAGGAGGGTGCTGTTCAATGTCAGTTTTCGATTCTGGCGGGAAGACGTGGAGATCACCTGAATTGAATCAAGCCGCAAGGTGTCGTCCCGATAAATAAACGTCAGTTTTTTAAAGAAAGCATTGCCGAACAGGCTGTCAAGCTGAAGGCCTCTTGAATCGATGTCAATGAAAGAACTGATGAACATTTTTTCCTGCGTGAGGTGCAAAGCCTGAAGGAACGCTGTATCGAGGTGAGCCTTAATGTTAAACACTTCGTGACCTTTTCTGAAATCGACTGAGCCAGCGGCATTGAATTTCAGGTTGGGGTCATCAATGGAAAACTTACCATTAAACAACTGACTTGCAAATTGTGCGTTGGTGGTGATATTGGAATAATTGTAGTGCCGTAGGCCGATGGATTTAATTTTACCATCCAACAGGAAATTGGCTGTTTTTTCGGTGAGACCCTTTCCGTTAATTTGACCGTTGAGCGAAACTTTTTGAAAATTTACCGTGTCCTGAAAATAAGCGCCCAGGTCAAATTCACCGAGCGCCAGATTCCCACGGTAAGTTGATTCTTCAATTTTGCCCTCTTTGATTTTTAGGTTAATGTCTGATTTGATCTTACCAAGCCGCGTTTCGAAATCACCATTGGCAACAAAATCGGTGATGAAACCAATAAACTCTCCGCTGACATGAAAATTTCCCAGTGGCTGCAATTTTTGATAAATGTCTTCTGGAAAGAGAAACCGCAAATCGGACATTGCAACTTTTCCGCTTTTCAGGTTGAGGTTGATAAATGTTTCATTTACGGCAGGAAGGCCATCCATATCAAGCTGGCCCGTAAGCAAGGTTTTGCCCAGTCCAATGTGCATATCATGATAGGTGAATCGCGCGACTTTTCCATCGATGTTGCCTGAGAGGTGAAGTGGCTGGCCAAGTGCTTCTACTCCGGGGGCAAACAGGGCAAGGTCAGCGGGGTGAATAACGGTGCCTTTGAGCTTGGCGCTGAAGTTTACTTTTTTGTTAAAATCTTTAAAATCATCCGGACTGCGGAAACTAAAAACAACAGAATCGGTAACAATGCTGTGCCCGGCCTTTAAGTTCATCCGCAGGAACTCCATCCCGGTATTTGAAAAACGGAAAAAAGTTTGAAGTTGCTCGATATTGAGTTTTGTTTTTTGGTCCTCCGCCACCAATGAGCGCACCTGCAACTGAACCGTGTCCCCGAGGACCTGAAAGTTCTCGACCTCGCCATCGGGTACGCCCACCCGGAAATGATAGTAGTCAAAACCTTTTCTTATGGAGTCTTCTTCCGTGTCGTTATATGAGAAAGACGACTGGTCCAGCACCACTTCGCCAATGTGAATAGAAGGAGCACGACCCCCCGAACTGCTCTTGGATGCAAATTGTTTGGCAATTTCATCGATCCACAAATTGATGTTGAGGTGTTTTGTGCAATCGCCTCCATCCAGCGTAACCAGATTTACCTGGGCGCCGCGGACCGTAGCGCCATCGATGTGAATTTCGTTCTTTTCCCATAGCTTGCTAAAAGTGAAATTCAACTGAATCCGTTCTGCTCCGATCATGATGTGCTGCTGTGGATCAAGAATGCGTAATCCTTCGATCTCGAGCCTGTCGTACCAGAGCAAATAGAATTTGTCATAGGTAATCTCAAAACCCGAAACCTGAGAAAATCCGCTGAGCATCCTGCTGGTGAGGGCGGTTTGTACACTGGGGAATTGCAGCAGGGAGAAGCTGAAGACAAGAAAAACGATCAGAAAAAAAAGACTATTGAGTATTATCTTTTTAGACCACCAGTAAATCTTAAATTTGATAACTTGCCAGTTCATTCAGTCAAAAAATGCGTCCCTTACTCCTTGCTATTGAGTCCTCCTGCGATGAGACCTCAGCTGCCATTATTCGAAATGGCAAGGTACTTAATAATGTTATAGCCTCACAAAACGTCCACCGGGAATACGGGGGTGTTGTGCCCGAATTGGCCTCGCGAGCACATCAACAGAACATCGTGCAGGTAGTGAACGAAGCATTTACCTCCGCCGGTATAAGCTGTAGCGAATTGAATGCTATAGCTTTTACCAATGGCCCGGGATTGATGGGTTCATTGCTGGTGGGAGTTTCCTTTGCCAAAGGGATGGCGTTGGCCCTTGGCATCCCGATGATCGAAGTCAATCATATGGAAGCCCATGTTCTTGCCCATTTTATCCGGGACCCCGTTCCCGCTTTTCCTTTTCTATGTCTCACCGTTAGCGGCGGACATACGCAGATTGTGTTGGTGAGGGATTATCAGGATATGACCGTTTTGGGTGAGACGCAGGATGACGCAGTAGGAGAGGCCTTTGACAAGGCCGCCAAAATCCTGGGATTACCGTATCCGGGAGGACCCCTCATTGATGAGCTTGCGCAGAAAGGCAACCCACTCGCATTCCGGTTTTCGGATACCGTGATGCCAGGATTGGATTTTTCATTCAGTGGAATCAAGACGTCATTTCTGTATTTCCTTCGTGACGAAAAAGCGAAAGACCCTCAGTTTGTTCAAAAAAACCTACATGACATTTGTGCCAGCTTGCAGCGCCAATTGGTGAAGATGCTTCTTGATAAACTTGGGAAAGCAAGCAACGAAACCGGTATCCGGGAGATCGCGATCGCAGGTGGGGTTGCGGCCAATTCCGGGTTGCGATCGGCACTTCAGCTTCGTGCAGAAAAATCCGGATGGAATGTCTTTATTCCGGAATTCCAATATTGCACGGACAATGCAGCGATGATTGCGATCGCTGGGCATTTTAAATTTTTGAGGAATGATTTTTGTGATTGGAGTGTTGCCCCATTGGCCAATATGATGATTGATTTAAAATCTAAAACCTAAAATTTGAATTCAGGGTTTATTGATATTGAATCTTTGACCTTTAGTATAAAATTTTTGAATCCTGCGCATGAAGTTGATTTTAAAACCAGGTGATAGAAAAGTGTTTAAAAGAGTAGTGACGGAAGAAGACCAGGCTTCGTTTCACGGGGAGGTGCTGCATCCGGTGTGCTCGACGTTCTCACTTGCCCGGGATTTTGAATGGGCCTCCAGACTGTTTTTTCTAGAAATAAAGGAAGAGGGGGAGGAAGGAGTCGGCACGTTCCTGAGCATAGAACACAGGCGTCCTGCATTCGTGGGTGAAGAGATAGTTTTCACGGCTACCGTGATTAAAATTCACGGCAATGAATTAACCTGTGCCATTGAAGCAAAAGTTGCAGATCAGCTCATCGCAACCGGCACAACAGGACAAAAGATGTTAACAAAGGAAAAAATGAAACAGATTTTTAGTAGTGGGAAATGAGGATTGAGAATCCGGAAATTAAGAATCTGGTCTTAACCCCAAAACCGAATCTACTGATTACCGATCAACAACACATGACCAAGCAAGACCGATTCTCCAACACCATCAACATACGCAATCGTCAGGCCTCCTACGAGTATGAACTCCTGGACAAATACATTTGTGGTATGGTGTTGAAAGGCACGGAAATAAAATCGATCCGTGAGGGGAAAGTTAACTTGCAGGACGGATACTGCTTTTTTAATAACGGTGAGGTTTTTGCAAAGGGAATCAGCATCAACGCGTACGCGCAAGGAACCCACTACAATCACGAGGTCGCACGCGAACGCAAATTGTTATTAAAAAAATCGGAGATCAGAAAATTGGAGGGCAGCGTCGACAAAAAAGGCTTGACGCTCATCCCCGTCAGAATGTTTATCAATGACCGGGGTTTTGCCAAACTGGAAATAGCGCTCGCTAAAGGAAAAAAAATCCACGACAAACGGGAAGGCATAAAGGAAAAGGACCTCAAGCGTGAATTGAGCAGGATAAAATTGGGATAAAGGCAAATTTCAAATCATCATGTCAAATTATGTCAAATCTTAAATTAATTTAATCTTGAGCACCGAAGTCATCGATTATGGCGTGTGCCGCCTGGCCATTGTGCCGGTAAGAAAAGCCCCCGGGGATGGTGCGGAGCAGGTAACCCAATTATTGTTTGGCGATCACTACGAAGTATATTCGGTTTCTCCGGACAGGCGATGGGCATCGATCAGGATCATTACTGACCAATGCGAAGGATGGATTGATAACCGCCAACACCACACCATTACACCCGAGTATCTCGAACAGATCAATCAGGCCGACTTCAAAATTATCCTCGACGTCGCCGCCACAATTCTTTATAAGAAAAGCCCTTTGACCATCGTGTTGGGCAGTATCGTGCCGATCTCCACAACCGAACTTTTTAAAATAGAAGAACAACTCCTTTTTAATGGTGAAGCTAAAAGTCTCAACCAACGCAGAGATTTTGATTTTTTGAAAACCTTGGCCTTAAAATACATAAATGCACCCTCGCAGGCCGGTGGTAAAACCCCATTTGGAATTGACGCTGCCGGGTTGGTGCAAATGGTTTTCAAAATCTGCGGCTACCGCATTCCACGCGATGTTATTCAGCAATCCGCTCAGGGAAAGAAAGTGAAATCCTTGGCAGACGCCAAGCCTGGCGATGTGGCTTTTTTTTCGGATCAGGAACACAAATCGTTTCATGTTGGTATCCTGATGGAGGACGACAAAATCATCCATGCTGCCGGCAAGGTAAGGCTGGATCATATTAATGAAGAAGGAATCCTGAATACCGAAATCAAAATCTATACTCACCACACTACGGGAATTCGAAGGATATTGACACCATGATCATCTTTGCCTATGCGGCAGTGATCCAACAGCAGACTAGTCCACCCATTGAGGATAACTTCCTTTGATGATAGGAAGGGGGTTGATAAACCCGAAGTTTGGTTTTATCTTTCAATCATGAACAACCAGGTATTGGTGCTCAACCAGGATTTCAGTCCTTTGATGGTCTGCTCTGTGGAGCGTGCTTTTATATTGGTTTATCTCAATAAAAGTGAGATGGTGCGTCCGGCCAACGGTCACAAACTTCATTCCATCACACGCTCTTTCCCGATGCCATCCGTGATCCGCTTGAATCGCTACGTTCATGCACCGTATAAAGGGGTCAACCTCACGCGTCAGAACATATTCAAACGAGACAATCTTGAATGCCAATATTGTGGAACTAAAAAAGACCTGACGCTGGACCACGTGATGCCGAGTTCGAAGGGCGGCGGTCACTCCTGGCTCAACCTGATCACAGCGTGTAAAAGGTGTAACGCCAAAAAAGGAGACTACACACCGGAAGAGGCAGGTATGGAATTACGGCGCAGACCCTTTAAGCCTTCCTATGCCATTTTCCTCCGCGACGTCAGCGGCATGAGTCATAAAGAATGGGATGAATTTTTGGGTGCGAAAGAAAATATGGCACTGAATTAGGTTTGGGGTTTCAGGCCTTCTAAAATAAATGAAGCGCTTATTTAAATGGATTGCCTTCACGCTGTTGGGTTTGATTCTGCTGGTGGTGCTCACGCTGGGAGTGGCCTACTATTATAAATCTGAGATTGTTGTTGCGGTTAATCAGGAACTCAAGAAAAATGTTAACGGTGATTTCAGCATCGGTGATGTAAGCCTCAGCCTTTGGGATGATTTTCCTAACTTGTCGATTACCCTCCGCGACATTTACATTCGGGGTACGGAGTACACCACATACAAAAAAGATTTTTTTAGCGCGAAGAAGGTCCATGTCAATGTGCAATTGTCGCCCCTCTTCCACAAGACCCTGGTCGTGCAATCCATACACATGACCCACGGTGTCGTCCAGATCTTTCGCACCCGATCAGGGTATACCAACCTCGATGTTCTAAAAAAACAAAAGTCGCAGGACACCACCCACACCGACAATCCTGGTTTAGTTTTTTTTAAGAAGGTCCAATTCGAGGATGTACAATTTTCTTATCGCGATTCGCTAAAGAGGAAGTTTTTTGGTTTCCATTTTCTGAATGTAGAGAGTAACATTTCCCAAACCGACTCGTCTGGGTTGTATGCACTCAACGGTCCCATGAAATTTGAGGGCCTTGAATTTAACCCGGATAACGGAAGTTTTCTCAAAGAAAAGGAAGTGAAGGTGCAATTCAATCTGGAGTTCAGACCAAAGACACAAAATCTTATTATCCATCCTTCGTCGATGGAGTTTTCAAAATCCAAATTGGATGTATCCGGAGAATTTTATTTTGCCTCGCCCGGCAAGTTTGTCCTGAAAGTAGGTTCGCCAAAACTGGATTATGAAGAAGGTATTTCCCTGCTCACAAAAGCCCTCCATGGAAAACTCGAGAAATTCAAAATAGAAAAACCGGTAAATGTCTTAGCGACACTTCACGGGCAATTCGCACCGGGCTCCCTGCCCAATGTGGATATTACTTTCCAATTCAGCAAAAGCAAAACAAAGGCCTTTAAGTTGGAAATAGAGCAGGTGACATTGGATGGACTTTTTTCAAATCATATTGACAGTATGCGACCGAGCGATGACCGCAACTCGATGATCAGACTCAAGGATTTTGAGGGGATTTTTCTGGGCTTGCCTACGAAACTGACCGCTACGATCAGGGATCTTAAAGACCCACTATTGGAGTTGCAATCAGAAATAAAGGTAGATCTACGGCATTTCAATACGCACCTCGATACCAATACCCTTCAGATTTCCAGCGGAAAGTTTATTTCCCAAGTAAACTATTCCGGAAAACTGAATGAATACCTGGACAGCACCAAAACAAAATTTACCGGAAAGGTTACCGGTACCATAGCGATCCAGGGAGGCGCATTCCGGTACATTCCACGGAATCAGCTTTATGAAAATATTCAGGTTAAGATGAATTTTGAGCAAGACCATTTGACCGCTCATGAGATATCATTTATGTTGAATAAAAGCCCGGTCACCATCCAGGGCGAGGGTTTTGGATTTATCCCTTTCTTTTCGCAGCCGAAAGAGAAGGGATATGTAAAGCTTAAATTGTATTCTCCCCGATTCGATTTTGCGTCAATCATCTCAAAGAAAGCAAAAAAGAAGTCCACTGCGAGGGAGATGGCCATGACAAGAAAGAAAATCTCCAATGTGATCGATAAGCTATATGAAAAACTTGAATTTGATCTCACGGTTCAGTTGGATCAATTGTCGTTTGATAAATTGAGGGGATCAAATATGAACGGGAGGGTTGTGCTTTCGAATCATACCCTGGAAGCGAAAAATTTTACGGTGAATGTAGCCGATGGTAATATCGCATTTTCGATGAGCGTTGCCAATTTGCACAAAGCGATTAACCCCATTTCGATGACGGCTTCTGTAAGGAATGCCGATATAAAAAAGTTTTTTTATTCTTTTAATAATTTCGGCCTCAAGGCACTGACAGACGAAAACCTGGAAGGTAAGATCACCTTGAATGGAAAATTCTGGGCTGCCGTGGATGATGATTTTACGCTTTGGGTTCCCAGCATGGGGGGTAAAGCCCAATTCTCTGTCACACGCGGAGCGTTGAGGAATTTTGAGCCGCTTCAGAATATGAGTAATTTTTTATTCAAGAAGCGGGATTTTGCAAATGTTCACTTTGGGGAGATCAAGTCCAGTCTCAGCATTCGAGCGACCGAAATTGATATAGAAAAAATGGAAATCGAATCCACCGTGCTGAGGCTATTTGTTGAGGGCCGATACAGTTTAAAGGATAGCACCAGCCTGGAATTGCAGGTGCCCTTGAGTAATTTAAAAAAGAGGGATAAAGATTATCACCCGGAGAATGTGGGTGTTGACACCAAGGTGGGCCCCAGTGTATTTCTGCATGTGTATAAAGATAAGAAGGGGAACACCGTGATTGCTTATGATCCTTTTAAGAAACACACACTCAAAACGTCCCGCAAAGACACACGCTCAAAACGCTGAGGGTGACGGGTTGAGGCTATAAAAGGCAGGGTTTTTAGAGATGCCATTTATTTTATAAGTGATTCCGCTCGAATATGTACATTAACCGCATGAATCGGTTCTCTCTTATCCTGATCACGTTGATGAGCGCATGCGCTACTCAAAAAAACAAAGAAGCTATGGACCAGCCAGATCGCACCACAGCCCTAGCCGAGGCAAGCCCTGTGGCAATTGCATATGGACTCACCAACAAAAACGGACTCAAGATGGAGGTCACCACTTTTGGCGGAAGGATTATTTCGCTTTGGGTACCTGATCGAAAGGGAATCCTTGGTGACGTTGTGTTGGGTTATGACTCGGCACCCCAATACATAAACGGTAATCCTTATTTTGGAGCAACCATTGGGCGGTTCGGCAACCGGATTGCCAAGGGCAAGTTTGCTTTAGCAGGACGGGCTTATCAGCTCACGGTGAACAATGGTGAAAATGCTTTGCACGGAGGACCGAAAGGATTTCACAATGTGTATTGGGAAGGGAGAAAAGAGGGCGCGAATCGCTTGGTGTTATCATATCTCAGTAAAGATGGAGAAGAAGGCTATCCAGGAAATCTGAATGTAAAAATGGTGTACACCCTTACCGATGACAATGAGTTGGTGATCGACTACGCCGCTACCACCGACAAAATGACGATCCTTAATTTGACGCATCATTCTTATTTCAATCTGGCCGGTGAAGGAGAAGGAGATATAAATAACTACGACTTGATGATCAACGCTGATTACTTTACGCCGGTGGATAAGGGATTAATACCGACCGGTGCAATAATGAAAGTGGAGGACACCCCATTTGATTTTCGAACGCCACATAAAATCGGAGAACGCATCAATGATCCGGATGAACAAATTCGATTTGGTAAAGGCTATGATCATAATTGGGTATTGAACAAGAAAGATCATTCGCTCACCCTGGCTGCACGGGTGACGGATTCGATAGGGGGCAGGGTTATGGAAGTGTGGACAACCGAACCCGCTATTCAATTTTATACAGGCAATTTTTTGAATGGCAGCGAAATAGGAAAAGGAGGGAAGCCGTATAATTTCAGAACCGCGTTTTGTCTGGAAGCCCAACATTACCCGGACTCTCCAAATCATCCTGATTTTCCTTCAACGGTCCTGAAGCCAGGTGAAAAATATAAACAAAAGACAGTTTATAAGTTTCTTACAATGTAGCCTTAGAAATGATCTTATGAGGTAATCAGCCACTGATTCCAGGTCACGGCCATACTGGTCAGCATAAGAATAACCAAAGCAACAACAATGGCTTGATGTATCCATTCTGCTTTGGGTTTTGCAATGGTGACTGCCGACATCAGTACCAGAAGCGAAAGTTGAATCGGTTGCCCGGCCAATGTATATCCCTGAAACAACAAGTCCTCCAGTAGAGAAAGCACAATGCCGACAATGATCATCAGAAAAAACTTGCGGTAATTGTCGAAATAAAACTGTTTGAAATCGATCGCGGATTCAACCATGCTGATCGGAAAAAGTATGCGCGAAAGAATAAACAGATTAATTGGATAGAGGCTGAGCAAAAGGAAAGTAGGCAACCGCCAGGATTCATAATGACGCAGATCATAAATCTGCCACCACTCCTGTATCTGCAAGAAAAACACAAGCAGAATCCACAACAAATGAGGCCAATACAACTTGACACGCTCCCACTGGTGGATGATATCGGCAATTCCGGTAACAATCTGAGTAATGCCCAGACCCAATATGATGGAAATGAGTACCGTTACATATTCAAAGGGCGTCATACTGAATGGATACTGGAAGGTAGAAAAAATAAGTCAGGGATGTAAAAAAGCCCTCTTTTCGGCTAATTTAAATTCATTCTAAATTGTATTTTAGGATTTTTGTTCAGGAATATTTCAGTTGAACTTGTGTGATCAAAACAATCAGAAAATAATCGATTTAGCCATAAAAATAAATTTGAAATAATGCGGTTGGAGTGTAGATTTGTGCACTCCGTATAAAATCGGATACCTAAACACACCATGATGAAGTTCAGAATCTTCGGTTTAGTAAAGCACCTCACCTCTGTTCTTTTAATTGTAATAAGTTCAACATCGTTTGCCCAGGAGATTTCCAAAGACGCTGCCGTCGTCAGCGCAGGCGAAGCCTTATTCAAAGCAGATTGTAAATCGTGTCACCGCGTAAAACAAAAGTTAGTCGGTCCAGCCTTGGCCGGATTTGACACCCGCGTACCCTCCATTGCATGGGTCAAGAATTGGGTGCGCAATTCTTCCAAGGTGATCGCGAGCGGCGATGATTATGCAGTAAAACTGTATGCAGCCAACAACAAAAGCCAGATGACTTCCTTTTCCGGTTACACGGACGATCAGATCATGAGCGTGCTGGCTTATATCAAGTCGGAAGAAGCTAAGCCGGATGTAGTCGCTACAGTTGCGACATCAGGAGGGGCCAC
>JAYVXP010000042.1:0-2610 GCA_043785125.1 Bacteroidia bacterium | reverse complement strand
TATATTGACCCAAAGGTCATGGCCCCGTAGTTCAATGGATAGAATAGAAGTTTCCTAAACTTTTGATGCAGGTTCGATTCCTGTCGGGGCTACCAAAGAGGACTGATCAACAAAATTTTTGATTTGCCCCTTTTTATTTCCTTTCAAAGCCTGTGTAAATGAATGAGTTAGTTCGAGAATGGAATTAACTTTTTCGGTTCGATAATTCTCTTTTTGCTTGTCGAATAGAATCCCTCCGGGAAACAGTAAATCCTGTAGTTGAACCTTCTGATTGTACTCAGCGGAAACCCATAGACTGCTAAGATTTGAGCATATTTCGAGTGAGTGATCGATAAACTCGGATGGGTTCGATAATTTATTTTTGGATGGTTCTGAATCGCCGTTTAAGAACCGTATTCCTCTTTGAGTTTCCCTGCAATCTTTTCGAATATTTCGCGATCGATTTCGCCATAGGCGAAGCGCTCTTCAATTTTATTTAGCTTGTTTTGAAGCTCGTTGAGTTTTTGCTGGCTTGTTACTCTTGTCTCTTGTTCAGATTGAGTTAGATATTCATAGGTCATCAGCAGTTGTTCCTTCAACAAGACGCAAGAGTCCTGATCAATCTGATAGCTTTTCAGAAAATCCGCATACAAAGAATGCATTCCATTTGCGCTACGGTTGCACTTGCAACCTATTTTGTTGCATTTGTAGTAATAAAGGTTCTTGGCTTTGACAATGTATCCGGTGAAAGGAGTGCCACATTCTGCACACCGAACGAAGTTCTTTAGAGGGATATTAGCGTTTTTGTTTTCCTGCTTATAACCCTGGGCATTCTTCTTGAGCATTTCATTTGCTTGCAAAAACGCTTCTTCGGTGATCAGCGCTTCGTGATTGCCTTTGATCACCTGACCTTCCAGGAGATTATGGGAAAGGAATCCGCAGTAAAATGGATTCCTGAGAATTTCGGATAGTCGCTTTTTGTCGACTTTGAATCCTGATTTCGCAAGTTTGTCAGCGATATCGGTATTTGAATAACCTTGAATTTTCCATGCAAAAGCTTTGGCGATTAGTTTTCCTTTTTCATTGATCACAATCTTTTGCGCTCTGCCTTGCTCTGAACGGTCAAAGGAGTAACCTACCGGCGCCATTCCCGTCCATTCGCCTCGCAGGAGCTTTTCCTTCATGCCTGTAATGCATTTCTCCCTCCGGAGGTCATTATCATACTTGCTGAAAATGAACTGTATATTCTGCTGTAATACGCCCGAATGGGTGGATACATCAATAGGCTGTGTAACCGACACGATGGAAATGCCACGTCGTTTCAATTCCGATGAAATAAAGATCGCATTGTCGCCGGTCCGGCTGAAACGATCGAGGCTGTAAACTAGAATTAACGAAATACCTTCGTGCTGATTCCGCACAAATCGAATCATTCTGTTGAATTCGTCGCGCTCATCAGTCTTGGCGCTCTCATAAGTGCCACCAAAGAAGCCCAAAACATTCAGATCATGTTTGAGTGCATATTGAAGACAATACTTTTTTTGAGTTTCAAGGCTTTGATTCGTGTCGGCTTGTTCCTTGGAGGAAACGCGTGTGTAAATCACGGCGTTTTTGATGGTCGCAGTCTTTTCGGAACTAATCTTTCCTTTCCCGAAGGTTTGCAGCAGGTCGGTGGTTTTCATGGCTTCCGGTTTTATTGCTTCTGTAATGATCGTAAAGGATCACCGAAAGTCTTTCAAGGGTTTCGATGACCCGCAATGCCTCCTGGTCAGAAAGCGATTTAAAACGCTGGCATTGCCTGACTCGTTCGATGGTAAGTTTGCTTCGCTCTTTCACATTCCCTCCCTTTTCGAAAGGGAAGCAATGTCATCCTCCGGTTTTTCAATTGTTCACAAGTTCGGGGGAAGATGGGGAAGATATTTTAAGAATGATTTAGGTTGGATTGAATTATCTCTGGTAAACCCCTGGTCAGTGTTAGTTTTGATTAACTTTGGATGACGGCTGAGCTATGATCCAAAGAGTTTACATCGATACATCTGTCATCGGGGGAATGTTCGACGAGGAATTTAAGTTCTTCACAGGTATCTTTTTTGAACGGGTCTTCAAAAATGAAATTCGACTGATAATTTCAGACTTACTTGAGGGCGAGCTCGCCACCGCGCCAGACCAGGTGTTGGAGTTTTACCAGTCCTTGCCTCCTGGGCAACTGGAATTAGTTAAGGGTACGAGGGAAAGCGACGGCCTAGCAGAACAGTATATTGCTGAAAGGGTAGTTGGGAGAGCGAGCCTTGCCGACTGCCAGCATATTGCAATTGCTACTATCCATAACGCGGATGTGCTGGTTAGCTGGAACTTTAAGCACATAGTTAACCTTAGCAGGATAAGAGGGTACAATTCCGTAAATTTGAAGGGAGGGCTTCGCACCCTTGAAATCAGGTCACCCAAGGAGTTGATAGAGTTATGAAAACCAATGTTAAGACCGAAAAGGAATTTGACGCAGTAAAATACATGCGGCAGGAAAGGGACAGGGTCTCCAGGGAAATCAATGACTTGACCGCGGATCAACGGTTGGAGTATTTCAGGAAAAAGTCGGAAGAATTCCGCAAGAGATTGGCCAGCATCAAACAGAAG
>JAYVXP010000041.1:0-2613 GCA_043785125.1 Bacteroidia bacterium | reverse complement strand
TGTGGTTCGCGTTCTGCAAAACTTCCCCAAAAAACTCCTACGATGGAGCAACCTTTCAATAAAGGAAGGTTGGCAGGGAACTGCGGAATGACACCCGATGCAAATCCAACTATCAGATAGCGGCCCTTCCACGCCATCGAACGCAATGCTGCTTCCGACAGGGCACCACCCACCGGATCATACACGACATCGACACCTTTTTCATTGGTGATTTCCTTGATGCGCGTTTTTAAATCCTCTTTGGAATAGTCGATGAGATAATCCGCACCCTTCTCCCGGCAAACATCCAACTTGTCTTGTGAAGAAGCCGCAGCGATAACTTTTGCACCCATCACTTTTCCCAACTCCACAGCGGCAAGGCCCACACCACCGGCTGCGCCGAGTACCAGAAGCGTTTCGCCTGCTTTTAGATTGGCCCGGTCTTTCAGCGCGTGGTAGGAAGTTCCGTACGTGTACAGTGTACACGAAGCGTTGATGAAGTCCATCCCTGGAGGAATTGGAAAAACCCGTTTCGCATTTACCGCTACTTGTTCAGCAAAACCACCCCAACCACAGAGGGCCACCACGTGATCACCAATTTTCAAGTGTTTAACTTTTTCACTGACGGCGACAACCTCACCTGACACTTCTCCACCCGGCGAAAAGGGGAGCGGAGGCTTGATCTGATATTTATTTTGGATGATCAGTACGTCAGGAAAATTTACGCCACAGGCCCTCACGCTTATGAGGACATCTCCGTCCTCAGTTTTAGGTGGTGGAGTTTCAGTGACGACTAACGCACTGGGCAATCCGAAGGCCTTGCATAGTATGGCTTTCATCACAAAGTTTTTTCAATCATTAAATGGACCTTTTTGATCAGTTGCTTTGCAACCGGTATGGAAGGTATCTAAAAATAAGAAACATCAGAAGATTGGAATGACTTATCCTTCGGGCCTGAACCTCCAATGATGGCGTCAAAGGTGTTTTGGTCTTTCGATTTTGTGCTGAAGTTCATTTTTTAATAATCAATCTCAAAGACGGTCCGGTGCATGATCATTTTCCATTGCTGTTCGTTCTTGACGTAAACCCGAACATACTTCACCATGTACTTCTTGTCGGCCTTGTCCGTTTTTCGGGTGACGGTGATTTTACCGTTGGTGATTCCTATTTTATCGTGGATTTCCACTTCCACGGAGTCAAGTACGCGCGAGATATATTTGCCCTTGGCTTGTTCGACGGCTTTCAGCCAGGACGATTTGGAATCCACCAAACCGGTGCCGTGCTTAAATCTGAAATCATCCGCGTAGACCTTGTCCAGAAAAGGAATATCAGTAGCCACCACGGCCTTCTCAATGTTCTTTTCAAAGTTAAGGAGTTCAGCCTCCTGGCTTAACGCTGGAATTGAAATGAAAAGCAACAGAATGAGTTTGAAAGTTGGGGATTTTTTTTTCATAGTTGTTATGGTAGGGTTTAACAGAGATACGGCACGGTCAATATAAGAAATCTGCTTTTATTCAGGCAAGGGTTGTGCCCCAAACGGGGGCTAACAGGCTAATCACTTATGATTAAGGCGCTTTTCCATTGCTGCTTTTAGCACAGCAGGAAATTCCGCTTTGGCAGCCGCCGCACCGGATTTGAGAATAAGCGCAACGAAAAAGGGCGAGTTGTTGTCAAAAAAAAGAACTTATAAAGTATTCTTAGTAGCTTAGACATGCCTGTGGCTGTAGTAGCTGAACTGGCATTATCATTACCGCTATGAACGTTAGACTGAGCAGTTACTTCATATATATCCTCGTCACCCTTACGATTGGGGTGCCGGGCAGCAGTCAGGATTTAGCCGGGAAGGCAAATTCCTTTCTGAATTCCTTGTCACCGGAATTGCGGGACAAAGCCCAGTTTTTATTGGATGATATCGAACGCTTCCACTATAATTTTGTGCCGGTGGAACGCAAGGGCCCATCTTTTCGCGATTTCAATGAGAAGCAAAGAAGTGCGGCGATCGAACTACTCAGGGCTTCTTTAAGTGAACAAGGATTTCAAAAGGCGACAGCGATTATTGAACTGGAAAAAGTATTGATCGCACTTGAAAATCGCGGTACGGATGATCACTATCGCGATCCCCTCAATTATCACTTTTCCATTTTCGGAACACCCGTCTCGGGAAAACCGTGGGCCTGGCGATTTGAAGGTCATCATGTTGCCCTCAACTTTGCATCGACAGATGGAAAAATTGTTTCTTCGACACCCTCATTTTTTGGTTCTAATCCCGGGATTGTACGTTCCGGGCCGGAAAAAGGTAAGGAAGTGCTGAAGATGGAAACGGATTTGGGTTTTGCCCTGGTGAATGCTCTTACAGAAACGCAATTGAAGCAAGCCATATTTGCCGACAAAGCGCCGGCAGAAATTATTACCGGGACCAACAGGAAGGCGGTATTTTTGAAGCCCGACGGTATTAAATTCACTGCGCTGGATGAAATTCAAAAAAAATTATTTCTCCAATTGCTGAATGTGTTTGTCAGAAATTATGCATTTGATTTTTCTGAAAGACTGATGAGTAAAATCACAGCGGCTGGAATTGACAACTTGTCCTTTGCGTGGGCCGGAAGCCGCGTTCCGGGAGTCGCCCAGTATTAC
>JAYVXP010000040.1:0-8685 GCA_043785125.1 Bacteroidia bacterium | reverse complement strand
TAACCATACTGGCCGGTGACGAGGTAATCTGTAATTTTCTTTAGAGGATCCTTCTCCCGGTTTCCATCGACAATGGCATATTCAACTGATCCTTCAATGGAGGCGGCAATGGAAAGGATGGCATTGGGAATGATCCGTACGGTGTTACCCGCCCGTGGATTGAAGAGTAAGACTTTTTTCACGAAACGCTTAAGTTGAATAAAATCAATTTACAATAAAATTCCTGATGGTAAGTCTGGTGCATAACTTTAAATCATTTCATCTTTGGATTTTGATTTGGCTTAAATCTCGGGACTTTATGAAGATTGTGCATATAAGCTATGTTGCTAATAACGACTATGTTGACCCCGGCCGATGGCTGAAAAGGATCGATTATTTTGTGATGTTGCTCACAGCCATGGCAAAATACGGCGAGGTTATCAATATTCACTTCATTGGCTATGAAGGTATTCTTGTAAAAGAAAAAGTGACCTATCATTTTTTTAAGTGTGGTCGTTGGGAGCGATGGTTCCCCTTGCGCATTCACCAACATGTAAAAAATCTGAAACCGGATGTTATCATAGTACATGGTTTAATTTTTGCTTTTCAGGTTTGGCAGCTGCATTGGTACGTTGGCAAGAATACTAAAATAGTGGCTCAGCATCATGCTGAGAAGCCATTGAAAGGATTTCTTAAGCTATTTCAAAAATTAGCCGATCCATGGATTCTGGCTTATTTTTTTGCGTCTAAGGAATTGGGAAAGGAATGGACACGGCAAAGATTAATAGGTAGTCCGAATAAGATCACTGAAGTGATGGAGGTTCCATCTGTATTTTATCCAATCGACAGGAATCAAGCAAAAAGGGAGACTCATACAAGTAGTGATCCTGTTTATCTTTGGGTAGGCAGGTTGGACAAAAACAAAGACCCTCTTACCGTTGTAAGGGCCTTCATCGAATTTTTAAACGTACACCCGACGCCAAAATTATACGTGATCTTTCAGTCCACTGAATTATTATTTGAATTGAATGCGGTTATTCAGAAGACTGTGATTCCACATGACTCGATTACATTGGTCGGCCAGGTAGAACATGATGATCTGATCCATTGGTACAACAGCTCTGATTTCATTATTTCAAGTTCGCACTATGAAGGCAGCGGGATTGCCATTTGCGAAGGAATGTCATGCGGGTGCATACCTGTTGTAACCAATATTCCATCTTTCAGAATGATGACCAATAATGGTCAAATTGGAATAGTTTACCAACCAGGACGTGTTGATGATTTGGTATCTGCCTTATGTGCAAGTGTAACTATTACTGTTGAGACCGAAAGACAGAAGACATTAACCTGGCATGAAAATGAGCTTTCCGCACAAGCCATTGCAAACAAAATAAATCAAAGGTTATCCTCTTTGTAATCAAACAGGGAAATAACAGACCGGGCGCTTGCGTCCATCGTATGAACTAAAACCTTAGTAAAATCTGATTGTTTGATTAGGATTGTTTTGCATGCATGGATTAGTTCATCAAAGGATTGCACCACGTGCCAATGCGCTATTGCTTTCTTTTCCGGGAAAATGAAACTCACAACATGACAGCCTGAGTATAATGCTTCCAGGCAGGCCGAACTATACCCTTCAAATGAAGAGGGATGAAGGAATACCCTGGATTGCGACATCAGCGCCAAAACCTCGTGATGTGGCAATTCACCCGTAAGACGGATGGTCCCATTAAGCCCATTTTCGTTAATTTGTTTTTGAAGCTGTTCTCGTTCAGGACCGTCACCACATATCACCGCTTTAAGGTGTGGCATTTCCTTACCCAGTAACCCTATGGCTTCTATAAAATATCCAAACCTCTTTAAAGTGATCAGAGACCCTACACCCAGAATATCGATAGGCCTGCCCTGAGGGAGGTCTAGGGGAAACTCAGAAGGATCAATTCCATTATGAATGACATGGTTTGGCCGAATCCCATGGTGTAATTCAAATTGATCTGAAAGGAATTCAGAGATACTGATGAGGCAGGATGATTTGGGATTAATCAATCTTAACATTTTATTTTCCCTTTTGGCATCCTGGCCTTGTAACCAACAAAAATGTGGCAATCGGTATGAATATGAAAACAGTTTTCCAATCAACGCCCCATCGGTGCACCAGAAACTCAGCACACCAATCAGTTTTTTTTTGGATTTTAGTTTTGCCAGCGACCTGAATACAGAAAGCCATAACAGGGGACGAAAAATGGATCTGTACCGCTTGCCATCAAATGAGATCACCTCATTTCCATTCCAGGTATAAGTGTCTTTTCGCAGGGGATATTGAAGTGCCATAATGACGACAGACAGCGAGGGAAAATTTCGATTCACGGCCCGAACAAAGGCTTGAGGCGCCGGTAAGCAGGTGCTGTCTGATTCATGTCCTGGAAATCCAGGAAGAAGGAGAACAAGTGTCTTCATAGCATCAGCCATACTTTTTTGCAATATCCTTGAATGAGGATCTACTACAATTTTTCTGCTTTTCCGCCGCTGATCTGATAGAGCGCATCAAATCTTTCCCAAAGATTTTTTTGATGCGTAATCATGATTATTGTTTTTGTGTCATCAGACAAATTCAAAATCGAATTGATCACGTCCATTTCCGTTTCCGTGTCCAGTTGATTGGTAATCTCATCCAGCAAGAGCACATCAGCATCGCTGTACAAAGCCCGGGCAATCGCCAACCGTTGTCTCTGACCGCCGGAAATCTTGATACCTTTTTCCCCTAGGCGCGTGGTCAAGCCATCCGGGAGTCCGGATAGCCATGGCGCAAGACCCAGGGAATTGAGCAGACTTTTTATCTTTTCCAAGTCTCGTTCACCCGCCTCACTCCCAAATGTGATATTCTCCAGAATGCTCGCGTCTAAAATGATCGCATTTTGCGGAACGTAGGCAATGTGTTCCCGCCATGAAGCTAAGTGTTCTTCTGTCAGCGCGCGCCCATCCACCAATAGATCACCCTGGTCCTCTTTCAGAAACCGCATCAGGATCATGAGCAAGGTAGTTTTACCGGATCCGGATTTTCCGGTGAGGGCAATCTTCTCGCCCTTCTTAAGGGTCAATGACAAGTTTTGGAGCAGCGGTCGATTGCCTGGAAAACCAAAGTGGATGTCTTTGAGCTCGATTCTCTGGAAGAATGTGATCTTTTCTGCCTTCGGCAGTTTTTGGTCTTGCTGATATTTTTTCAACTCCTCCACGACGAAGACACTGGATTTTATTTCCAGATGGGCAATAAACATCCGGTTGAAAGCGGGTATGGCCCGCACCGCACCCGCCGCAAACAGGCTGATCAAGGGGATGGAGGTTTCAGTCGAGGAGCGGGAAAAAATAAAGTACCCAATCAACAAGCAGAGACAAAGTGATGCCATCGTTTCAACCAAACGGGTGGAATTGAATAAGAGTTTATTCCGGATCGACTGCGCTGACAATACCTCCTGATTGATGGTGCCTATTTTCCCGGAAAAATAATCTTCCCGTTGATAGAGTTTTATCTCAACCATATTTTCATAAAGGGACAGGAATTTTTCCAAAACCAGGGGATACCTTGTTTTAATGATATCATTGATCGACTTTATTTTATTTTGATTCCAATGATAAAAGGCAAACGCCGGCAGCAGGACGACTCCCAAAAAGAGCGTGGCCCACGGGGTGTAGATCAATAGCATTGTCGTCATCAATAATAAAATACATCCTTCCGTAAATAGGGAAGTCATTGGCAGAAGAATGTTGTGGGCAAATACAGTCGGTAAATTGATCACACGATTCAGTTCCTGAGAGGATCTTAATTCAGGGTACATCGCATAGGGTAAGCGCAGGAAATTCTGTATTACGTTGCGCGCCAACCCGCCGGAGACAGAAAAAGCCAAGTTGATCTTGTAATTTCCGATCCAACGTGTCAAAAAATGTTTTATGATCAAAAAAGTAACGAGGAAACATAATAAGGCAATGGAAAAATCACGAACCTCATGAAAATCAAAGATCTTATAAACAGTAAGAAGGGCAGGGGAATGAAGTAATACAGATGGTTGAATGATCAGGAGGGCCAGAGGAGCTATGGAGGCAACAGAAATAACATCCAGCAGTGCTTGGCATAAAAGCAGCACGACCAAGATCACGACATGGAGTCGTTGGTGCGCGTCCACGAGGGATAATGAATTATAGATCAGGACCATTTACTTGTATTCGGATCCATGGAAATGGGGAAGTATTTGTTTTCGGGAAGAGTGCGTTAATAGTGTGAGTAAAAATGTTTGGCCGATTGAGGAATTTCCATTTATAATTTTGCAATTCTTCGTAGGAATGATGAAAGTAATGCAGAGTCATTTCCGGCTGCTCCCGATGAGCAAAATAAGACTCACTTCGTTTTTTTGCTGAATCCAATTCGCTTGCCCGATAAATTGGACTATCCAGAATATGGATTTCTCCGTGCGGCTTAGAGAATGCTGTCAATCGCTGGAGAAGGCGCTGAAGATCTTCAAAATACTGAACACTGCTGGCCAGTATGATCAGGTCAAATCGTTTATCATCGAGCGGCAGCGTAAACACATCGCCATACACAAATGAGATAGAATCAGAATTAAAGAGACGCGCTGCCTGAAGAAGTTCCTTTTCATGAACGTCGATCGCGCAAACCTCTTTATTCAATGCTGCCAGTTCTTTGGTCATCCATCCGTTGCCGCAGCCGACTTCCAGGATGGTCTGACATGATTCTTGGCTACGCAGATAGCGCGCGAAACGTTTCCATGATTTTTTTCTGATCTGCCATTCACTCGTCAGCGGATGGTTTGTTGAAAAATCGGGCAAGCGCCTGACCGTTTCGTCGTTGAACAATCGGTTTTCTCTTTTCCGGAGAGTAGTGTAAGACTGTTCAAAATTTTGAAAGTTGACGGGCAGATTTTTTTGATAAAACACGTTGTTTGTAAACGTGAAGGATTTTCGGAATGTCAAATCGACTTTTAAGAACGTGCTCACGTAATTTTTTTGAACGTAACAATAATATGATCCGCCCACCGGTTGAACGGAAAATGGTTTCTTACATTCTTATCCAGCGCAGTTAGGAACTGGTAGAAACCCGGATGTTTCTTCGAAAATTGCTTTTCAAATGGAGGGGGTGACAGCGCACCTAACCCTTCAGATTTTAACAATCGGAAAGATTTTCCAAAAGCCTGCTTTATTTGGCTCAATGAATAATAATAGGTTTTAAAATACTCCCCTTCGAGGTGAGCCATTACCCCGTTCTTATGAAAGCGCCTGAATGCAATTTTGCGATGCCCTTTAAGTAACCAGGTAATTTCCCACAGGCAAACAGGCGGCATTATAACCCAGGTCACGCAGGCCCCTGGTTTTAACAGGTGCGGCAGGTGGATGGTGACTTTGGCAAGATCATCGATGCAATTAAGACCACCAAAATTGGAAAATACATAATCAAACTCTCCTTCAATCGTATTCAAGGCATCAAACGAACATTGCTCGCAGGTAAGCCTTGACTGCACATTCAACTTTTGTTTTTTCTGATGGATTTGTTGAATCATTCCGTCGGATACATCGGTACAATGGATCTTGTGGCCCTGCTCAATAAAGTGCAGTGCATCGATGCCGGTGCCCGAATTTAGTTCGAGGATTTGGCTGTTCGGTTTAAGGAAATGCTCGACATGTTCGTACACCTGTTTTCGCCAGGCAAGCAAAATGGGGTTGGCCGAGTCATCCCGATCGTAGTGAACGGATTGTTTGCTGAAGGCGCGGTTGATACTCGAAAAATCAATTTCCTCAAGGTTGGCCTGATGTACCTTTGCAGCTGGCATATCAGCAGATTTTTCTTAACCGGTAAGCATAGACAAGTGAGGAAAACAGATAATAGGGAACAGAAAGTAT
The DNA here is from genome assembly GCA_043785125.1 of Bacteroidia bacterium. Taxonomy (GTDB): domain Bacteria; phylum Bacteroidota; class Bacteroidia; order Cytophagales; family Cyclobacteriaceae; genus ELB16-189. The sequence continues at coordinate 2,796 of JAYVXP010000040.1, read as the reverse complement.
TTTCTTAAAATTCGGGAGGCTATCCAGTGGCTTCTTCAGCCACCTTATCAAATAACCCATGCCGCGCTTCATCCTGTAGCGGCAATGGACATACCGGTAGAGAATCTTGTAAAATGCAGGGGGATACGTATTTTGAAACATCATCGCCAGGTCATCTGAGTCGGTCCAATTTTGCTTCTGACTGAGCTGGCTTTTTACCGTTTCATAAAACTTCGTACCCGGCAGCGGATAGGAAACAGAAATGCCAATGTCATCCGGCATCAGGTCCAATACCATCTTCAGGGTGGCGTCAATGTCTTTTTTTACCTCCCCCGGATAGCCGAACTGGAGAAAGAACGCCACCTTGATTCCGTAATGTTTTAACAAGTTGGTTGCACTGTAGATCTGGGTCACCAGGGTCCCTTTGTCCATGGCGTCCAGGATTTTTTGTGAGCCGGATTCGGCCCCTACCCAAACCGTTTCAGCACCGGATTCAGCGAGGGCCTCGACGGTGTCTTGTTGATGAAGTAAATCCACGCGTGATTGAATTTTGTAACGGAACTTCAAACTCCGCTTTTTTACCTCGTTCCTGAATTGCCGGACCCAGCCGGGTTTTAATCCGAATATATCATCACACATCCAGAAGTGATCGGGTTTATGCCGTTGAAGAAGAAACTCAATTTCCTCCGCTACTTTTTGTGGTGAGCGCGAATTATACCGGTTGCCGTAGATGGGCTTGGCGCACCAGTTACATTTGTAAGGACAGCCGCGGGTGGTAGCGAGATTCAACGAAAAATAACCGTGATGGGTCAGCCAGATCTTTCGATAGGCCTCCATGTCTACCAGGTCCCAGGCGGGCAAGGGAAGTTCATCGAGGTTGCGCAGCACCGCGCGAGGTGGATTCGTGATCGTTTGATGAGATCCGTGATACGCCAATCCCTGTATTTTTTCCACCGATTCTTTTTTCTCAAGTGCAATCAATAGTTCTTTTAATGTTTCTTCTCCTTCGCCTTCTATCACATAATCCACCCCATGAGGAAAGTACTTTTCAGCATGATCGGTAGCGTCGGAACTGCAGACGATCACCGTGCTTCCACTTTCTTTTGCCAGTTGTGCCATCGTAAAAGTCGCCTCACGCATCACGGTGAGGCACATCTTGGTGAGGTAGTTAAAGCCATCATCGTAAATAATGACATACGATGGATGTACCTTTTGCAGGGATGGAATAATTTCTTTGGGAGAAGAAGCGAGTGTGGCGTCAAAAAGTGAGACCTCCAGGTTAAGACTTCTGGCGACCGCGGCGGCCTGCAAAGTACCCAGAGGAGGATAGGGTTGCCGGAAGCTCCATTGTTTGGGATCAAGCTTGTAAAAAAACGATGAAGTGAAGAGCAGGCTAGGCATGGTTGAAAGCAAGGGCAGTTCTGGCCTCAAACTCCTTTATTTTTTCCTGAAGCAGGGATAAAACACGTGTTTGGTTATTGCCCAAATGAACTTTTGAAACATACGGCTTGGTTTTCAGGGCAAGTGAAAAATCTGAGTTTGAAAACCGGCTGCTATGCTTTCGTTTCAACCGCCGCAAGGTCACATTCATCAGAAACTGGTTAAACTGTCTGCCAAAAAGAACGTCAATTATTTTTTCTGCCAGCGCCTTAAAGCCAGTTTCTCCTGCTGAATTCAAATTCCAATCTTCCTTTACCCGGAAATTTGGCAGACAATCATGCATCCAATGGTTGTCGGACATTAATTTGAAATACAGATCAAGGTTGCATAGCGGAATAAGTGTAGCCAACTCGGTTGCGGTAAAAATATTTTTCTCTTCGATTTCCAACTTATCAGAGGCAAGAAAATAATTGGTGCAGAATTCTTTGTAGCGGCTGAACGGTACAAACATTTTTCGGTAGAGAACAAACACTGTCCTGGCGATCCAGAGCCGATTAGGTGCGGTTACAACAAAAAAATCGAGATCACTTTTTTCGTCCATATACCCCTTTGAGAGTGAACCCGACGCCATGACCGCCCGCACAAACGGAAATTGTGAAATGAACTCAGCCCGGCGCCGTGCCATTGGTATATATTTTTCAGCTTCCTTATTGCCCTTGACCCTTCTAGAAATAGCCGTCTCATCATTTTTGATACTGTAGAAATCACCAAGCCGAAAAATCAATCCGGCTTTTACCATGATGGTAATTTCTTTCTCCAGCAATTCGTGTGACGCTATGCCGCTTCCTGAAAAGGTGCGGATTTCCGGAAGCGTGAGTGGATAACTAAAAATATCAAAGTATAAAAGAGTACGAAGCGTAGAAAACCCAAGCGGACTTACCTCGTAGTGAATGGATATTTCCTTCAGTGTGTCCTTCATAATCTCGAGTATGCCAAAAATACGTGTTTTGAAAGTAATTTTTCTTGGGATTTGATCCTGAATTTTGAAAAATGACCAAAGAGTCAGACTTTTAATCGGCTCCTCCCGCTAATTTGGTTATGAAACTCATTCAATCCTTTCAGGACTACCAAAATCAATACAACACCAGCCTTCAGAACCCTGAAACTTTCTGGTCTTCGGTAGCAGAAGATTTTGTCTGGCGGAAAAGGTGGACCCGCGTTTTGGAGTGGGATTTCCATAAACCGGAAGTGAAGTGGTTTATCGGAGGCAAATTAAACATCACAGAAAATTGCATCGACCGTCACCTCGCACAGCAGGCGGATCAGATAGCGATTCTGTGGGAACCCAATGATCCAAAAGCCGAAGCAAAAAAAATTACCTATCAGCAACTGCATGAGCAAGTCTGTAAAGTGGGGAACATGCTAAAGGCACATGGC
>JAYVXP010000039.1:0-8694 GCA_043785125.1 Bacteroidia bacterium | reverse complement strand
TGAAAAAATATGTTGTACTACTGGTGCTCCTGATGGGATTAAGTCTGCGGGGTTTTTCCCAGGAGAAATACGGACACACCTTAAATATGGGATTGGGTGTTGGATATTATGGATATGTAGGACATCCGGTTCCTGTATTTAATTTGAACTATGAATTTGATGTTGTCAAAAATTTGACATTGGCACCGTTTATAAGTTTCTACACTTACAGCAATAATTACTACTACGGAAAAAACGGTCAGTACTACTATAACTACCAAACCGTTATACCGGTGGGCATAAAAAGTGCCTACTATTTTGACGACCTGCTCAACGCAAGCGACAAATGGGATTTTTATGCAGGAACCTCATTGGGGTTTGTAATTGCAGCCTCACACTGGGACGCCAGTTACCCGGGGGATAGAAACGCTTATGATGGTCCGGGCACGCTATTCATAGCTGCACACATTGGCGCAGAATACCATTTCACACCCCGGATTGGTGGATTTCTTGATTTGTCAACCGGTGTTTCGACAATAGGTTTAGCAATTCACAAATAGTAAAAAGGAAACATAAGAATTATGGGAAATCTACTTTATACCATAGCGGTAATATTGATTATCATATGGGCCATCGGATTTATTGGATATAATGCTGGCGGAATAATACATATTCTACTGGTCATTGCGATTGTTGTGATCTTACTTAGAGTTATTCAGGGCAGAAGGATTCTTTAATTCAGAAAATGGAAAAATCAAACCATACCGGAAAATTAATTGGTGCATTATTGCTGGGTACGGCCATCGGCGGAGTTCTTGGGATTCTTTTTGCGCCCAATAGCGGAAGCCGAACCAGAAGAAACTTTTCGCGGAAGAGCGATGATCTGGTGGATGTCCTGGATGAGAAATTCAAGGATTTTCTTGAGGACTTCAAAAATGAAGTTGACGCGGTGAAGACCAAGGCTGGTGAATTGGTGGAAAAGGGAATGAAATTGAGAAATTAGCAGTGAGTCAAATACTTTGAAAGTATGATAGGAGAGAAATTGTAAACCCGATGATAGAAAAACTTCTCCCGCTCGCCCACCATGCCGAAGAAACCATTCGCCGGTCAATTGTAAAAACCGTGAGTTACCGGGTTGTTATTTTGATTCTGGATTTCACTTCGATTTACATATTCACCAGACAAATAAAGATAGCGGTGGGGTTCATGATCGTCAGCAATATTTATACTACCGTGGGTTATTTTCTACATGAGCGGATTTGGGATAAAATAAGATGGGGCAAACTGATGTAAAGCAAATTGAAAAATTACCAATTCTATATTGCACTTTAATTGAAAGTTGAAATCAAAAAATAAAACCGAACATAGGTTTTTGGGTGTATCAATAATGGCTATCAATCTAAAAGGGACAAAAAAAGGTGTGAATACGGTGGTCGTTCCATCCGAGAATTCATACATCAAAGCGATGATCAGCTTTTTTGAGGAGATCACCCTCCTGACACGGTTTACTTTTCGTTTTTTTAAAGTTGGGATCAGGCCGCGATATGAGTTTAACGAACTTATAAAACAATCTTATTTGATTGGGTATAAGTCATTTCCCCTCGTCGCCATAACGGGATTCATAATGGGCCTGGTATTGACCATACAATCGCGGCCAACCCTTGCGGAATTTGGTGCTGAATCCTGGTTGCCGGCAATGGTTGCCGTTTCCATCATTCGTGAAATTGGTCCGGTGATCACGGCCTTAATATTTGCGGGAAAAGTAGGATCTGGTATTGGAGCAGAGTTGGCTTCCATGAAAGTAACGGAACAGATTGACGCCATGGAAGTTTCGGGGATCAATCCCTTTAAATACATCGTGGTTACACGGATTGTTGCTGCCACCTTAATGTTGCCGATATTGGTTATTGTAGCGGATGCTATTTCGTTGTATGGCGCATACATTGGTGTGAACTTAAAAGGAGATGTCAGCCTTCACTTATTTTTTCTTCAGGTCTTCGACAAGCTATCCTTCACCGATATTTTCCCTGCCACCATCAAGACCTTTTTCTTTGGATTTGCGGTGGGACTGATTGGTTGTTATAAAGGATATAACGCAACCAATGGAACCGAAGGTGTGGGGCAGGCCGCTAACGCAGCGGTGGTCATTGGATCATTGTGCGTATTCATTTTGGATATGATTGCTGTTCAGATTACCAGCTTATTTATTTGACGCACATGGAAACGACCGTAGTTGAAATAGAACATTTGAAGAAATCATTTGGAAGCAAAGAAGTGCTGAAGGACATCAGTATTAAAATCGGAAAAGGAGAAAATCTGGTCATATTTGGCAAATCAGGAAGTGGAAAGTCGGTATTGATAAAATGCCTCGTGGGATTGTTAGATCCAGACGAAGGCAAAGTGGTTTTGTTAGGTAAAAACATTTCTGCATTGGAGGACGAGCAATTGAACATACTCAGAAAAAAGGTAGGGTTCCTATTTCAAAGCGCTGCCTTGTATGACTCTATGACGGTGAGAGAGAATCTGGAGTTCCCACTGCGTGATGTAAAATCCTTATCAAAAGAAGAGATAGAAAAATTGGTTATCGAAGCATTGGAAAATGTTGGACTCAGGGAAGCGATTGATAAAATGCCATCCGAACTTTCCGGCGGTATGAGAAAACGGGTTGGCCTGGCCCGTACCTTAATATTGAAGCCGGAAATCATTTTATACGATGAACCCACTACGGGCCTGGACCCAATCACATCAAAGGAAATCAGCAAGCTGATTCTGGAAGTACAAAAAAAATACAATACCGCTGCTATTATTATTACCCATGACGTAGAATGTGCACGGATTACTGCCAATCGCATGATCGTCATCAAGGAAGGGGCAAGCGTTGCTGAAGGAACTTTTAAGGAGCTGTCATCATCAAAAGATGAATGGGTACGCTCATTTTTCGAATAACATTAAACACCAAAACCGTGAAAAAAACAACAGGAAATAAGATACGATTGGGAATATTTGTTTCCGTCGCCATCGTGCTATTCATTGTCGGAATCTATTTCGTTGGCGAGAGGCAACAGCTATTCAGTACCACCTTTCAGGTGAGCGGAATATTTAAAGACATCAACGGACTGCAGATTGGTAATAATGTCCGGTTTTCTGGTATCAACGTCGGCATCATTGATGACATACAGCAAATCACGGATTCAACAGTACAGGTGGATATGTTGATTGTGGAGGAGACTAGGAAGTTCATCAAGAAAAACGCAAAAGCAGTCGTCGGTTCAGATGGCCTGATGGGGAATAAAATAGTGGTGATCCTTGCAGGCACCCCCGGTAAACCGATTATAGCAGACAATGACTTTATAGAAACAACGCAAGCTGTAAGCATGGATGAGATTATGGTGAAAATAAAAGTCACTGCCGATAACGCCGCCAACATAACAAGTGACCTTTCGGCAGTCATGAAAAGTGTTCATGAAGGAAAGGGAACTATCGGAAAATTGTTAATGGACAGCGTGCTTGCTCTAAATGTAGAGCAAGCCTTGATCAACATTAAGCAAGGTGCGGGGGGCTTCAAACAAAATATGGACGCCGCAGGTCATAATTTTCTGCTGAGAGGATACCTGAAGAAGAAGGAAAACGAGAAGAACGACAAAATCAAGGATAAGGACAAGGACAAGGATAAGGATAAGGATAGCGTTAAGAATAAAAAGTGAATTAAACAAAATTAAACTCACAACTCACCGCTCACAACTTTGCGATGAGCAATTTTTTGATATGTGATCTGGATAGCAATTGGAAGCGAGTTGGTGGGTCAAGGAAAGTGATTTTGGGCGCAGAAGGAGTTTAGTTGTGAGGGGAGAAACCCAATCAAAAGACAAACCCAACCAAACGAAAACCGGTTGATTTGTAAGGGAATAGAAACCCGCGAAGGGAGTAGCTGCGCCTCACCAAAGATTAATAGATAAGATGTTTGGGCACACTAATCGTTTTAACCAACAGATTCTTCGACCATTTAAAGGTCATGTTGGTTGGAACGGTACTAGAACTTCTTCCCATCCTTCTTAGCCCTTTTTTCAGCTCTCTTCTCATCGAGCGTTTTCAATGGCTTTTTCTTATCTTCTTTCTTTTTGTCTTGTCCTTTTGACATAATGGTTAATATTTTATTTACTTCAATACTAATAAAAATATTCAACATTTTAAAACCCGGAAACCTGAACTTTTAAACCGGGATGAATACAATGATGAATAGAAACCTTCGTCGGGCAAATCCATAAGTCCAGCCGCCGGAATAATAACAAGGGATAATGATTCCATGTAAAGCCTAATAGTCAGGGGCCATACAATTGATTCCTTACTTCCCCACATTAGAAATGGAATTTTCTTCGATCGACGCAATTGTTTTCCGTGCCAATTTGGATTGGACTTCGAATGCAATTTTCCTATGGCACGGCGTTGATGCTGAACTTGCAGCCCCCCGAGTAAACTCGGGGGCAACAAAATGTTTCGCCCCTCTGGGGCTTTCAGTTTCAATCAAGGCCTCGATTCGACGCTCGGCCCACATCCCATCAAGATGATAAATTGGCAGCTTTGCGCCTGGCATGGGCACAACGAAGCAAGGTCGACTGTGCCACATCAGAATCTTCTTAGCAGTCAAATCCGGATTGGCATGGAAATCCGAGCTTCGATAACTTCAATCTTCCAGCCCCTAGTTAACCGCTTATAAATTCCGCATAGGAGTCGTGTAATGGAGAAATTGAATTCGAAGGAAAATCCGGATTGGCATGCAAATCCGAGCGTTGGTAACTCAAAGCCCCAGCGGGGCGACATATCGGTAGCCCCGAGCGCAGTTCGGGGTTTATGAATTCCGCATAAGAGCCGTGCCATAGGGAAGTTGCATTCGAAGGAAAATCCATATTGGCACGGAAGACCTCACATTGAAAAGAAAAAATTGCAAAATGAATATCATCTCAAGACATGGGTAGGTAACCTCATCCTTAGGAATTAACCATAAACATTCCTATCCAAAAAAGCATTCTCGAATTTGCGGTTCGAATCAAATTGTTTGACCAGCTCAAGAAAATCGGGCAACTTCCTGTACAATGATTTCAATCGCGCTGGTTCCATCATAAATAGTTTTGCCCAATGTGGGCGGGCTTCAAATGGAGCCAGCTCGCGTTCGATCACCGGCAGCAACTTTTGAACGTTGGGCCAATCCTGTTTCAAGGTAAAATGGATGGACACACTCGGTTGGCCATAGCATGGACTCATCCAAAGCCGGTCGGCGTCAATCGTGCGCACTTCTGAAATCTGGAGCAATGGCGATACCTGATCGTGGATACTGTCTATTGCAAGAATGGCTTCCATGGCGTGTTGGCGTGGAACAAAATATTCAGCTTGCAATTCCTTTCCACTACTTGGCGTGAAATTCATTTTGAAGTGAGGTAATCGCTCGTGCCACGGACCGGGTACGCCCATTTGCGGAGTGCAATTCTCTGCTGAAATTTCAAGGATCGGGTGAACATCTTTTGTTGCCGGCACCGCCCCAAAGAAATCGGAGGGCAATTCGTTGGGTGTGCCGTTGGTGATGCGACGCTTAACCCAAACCTGGTTGACGTGTTGACTCGTCCAGTCGGTAAAAAGACTGACACTATAACCACTCGACATGATTTCATCGAAGTGGTCCTTTAATTGCTGCATCGGCAAATTCAGAAATACGTCCTGGCGTACATCAAAGGTAGGTTGTATATCCAGGGTGACCTTTGTGATGATTCCCAGTGCACCCAGCCCGACTACCGCGCCCAAAAATTGTTCGCCGTCTTTTTCGCGTGACAGGGCCATCACTTCGCCCCCGGCGTTGACAATCTCCAATGCTGAAACAGCAGTGGAAAGATTTCCATTGTTGACACCCGAACCATGGGTAGCGGTTGAGATGGCGCCCGCCACAGAAATATGCGGCAAGGAAGCGAGGTTGTGCAATGCATAGCCCTTTTCAAAAAGATATGGCGACAGCTTGCCATAGGTTACACCGGGCTCCACGGTTACGGTATTTGATTTTGGATCCAGTGAAAGTATATTATCCAGGTGCTGAAAGGAGATTTGATTGGCCGGACTGTCGGCAATGTTGTTAAAAGAGTGACGTGTACCCAGCGCCTTGAGCTTACTGAGTTTTTTCACCAGCTGCTGAACCTGTTCTACTGTTTCAGGCTGGTGCAATTGGTCGGTAGAATATTCCAGGTTGCCGGCCCAATTTTTTCTCGCCGCCTTTTGATGCTTGCAGCTTATCAGCGGTGAGAGGATGCTTCCGGTGAGCAGGAGGGAGGAGGTTTTTAAGAAGGTTCTTTTATTCATCGCAAGCGTTTTGAACAACACAATATAGTGAACCGTTGCCAAACAATTTCCAGTCTCACTTTCCCGACTGCACAAGCAGGATAGCGGCCTTCAGAATGGTTTTGAGGGTCTTCACCGGAACATCCTTTGACGGATCAATCAACATGATTTTCATTCTGGTGCGATTTTCCATTTTCAAAGCCGGGTGATCTATTTTTTTGCCATCAACCAGGCCGAGGTAGGGCAATCTGCTTTTCTTTTCGGACCAGAGGTAACAAAATCTTTTTTCATGGAAAAAGTAGAATGGCATTTTGTACCGCCACACTTCGGTAATGTTTTTATCATATTGAAGAATGAAGCTTCTCAAAAAGAGGAGACAGCTTTTTTCCGGTTCTTCCTGCTGCATGAAAAACGCATCGATTTTGCTTAACCCCTCCATGAAAGAAATTTATTTAATTTGAGGGCATTTCTAAAAACCCTGCCTTTTATGGCCTCAACCCGTCACCGGGGCTGGCTAAAAAGTCGGCCTAACCTTGTTTTTTTGAAGAACAAAATTATAGGCAAAGTTACAAGTAAAGCAGTATTCAAACCATACGTGTTTGCCGCGTTTTTTAGGAGGCTCCTCTGGGGCCAAGGGTATTGGCAAACTTGATATGCTACAAACAGGAGGCTCCCACGGAGCCAAAGACAAGGAAACTGCCTACGTCATTAGAGATGTCATTCATTTAAGGAGTCATTAGCGAAATCACCCATGTCAACATAGAGTAGAAATCGGCGTAAAGGCAGGCCCCAGAGGGGCTCCGTGTTTAGAGAAAATCATAACACGCAATCCTTGAATGGTACAGGAGTTTTTAGGAAGAGATGCTCTTGAGTTAATCAGTTCAAGCCGTTTTTCAGTGGCTCATGGTACTCACCCGCTTCATGATTTCTTCGCGGATGGTGGCCGGATCTTGCGAAAGGATATCGATCAGCATCTTTTTTGTTTTGGGGTTGGTCGTTTCCTTTTGAGAAAGGTATTGTTTGATGGATTCATGTTGCCGGGCGTTGGAAGCCAGTGACCACTTAGCCGAGGCGCCGGTCATGTATAGAACGAGTGAGTCTTCACGCTCCATCAACCCCGTTTCACCCAGCAACTTGTCGAGATAGCGGTGATCGCCCGTTCCGAAGTAGGCCCCCCATATCAGGTCATTGGAATCGGGCTTGCGGTTCGTCCAGTTGACGATGGTGTCTTTACTTTTCCCAAAAGCCAATGCGTATTTAAACAGATCAAATGGATGCGTCATCGCGTTCAATTCCTTTTTGACAATGTTCTTATTCGGGGAGTCCGACAACAGGATTGCCGTAAAGAATCCAACAATGGGCGCCGCCGGCAACGCCTCCCTAGCCTCCTGGTTATTTTGTAATGAATTGATCAGCAACTTTAATGTTCCCGAGTCAGGATGGGAATAGAAGTGGGTCAGTGTTGTGCCGATTTGATCTTTGGAAAGGAGGGTTTGGGCTTTTGTACAAAAAGCAAGCGTTGAAAAAAGGGTGAAGACCAGGAAAATAAATTTCTCTTTGCTCATTAACTTGAAAAATGATGTAGTGCAATATAAAGAACATTAAAAAGCGGATTCAAAGCAACATAGACGCTTCATCGCAGAAGGTTCCGATCCTGTGACTCCACCAAGCCAGTCAAGGAGATATTAGTGCACCGAGACAGCAAATGAGATCAATTGCAACCAATGGGTCCCGAAGTGGACACCCTGTGGAGACAGGACTGAATTAAACCCAGATTATGCATTAGAAAATTGAATTTGTTTGTAAATTCATGAAAATCAGTCCCTTGTAGTAAGATTTATTCCAAGCAGTTAAAAAAAATGAAATATGAACATAAATATTTTAAAAATTTTACTTATTAACTTTTTGATATTGTTGCTGACGGGAGTAGATATTTCTTCAGGGGCGCAATCAATAAATAAAAAAGATTACCAGGTAGCCGTATATTATTTTCCAAATTATCATATTGACTCTATTAATGAAAGATGGCATGGCAAAGGCTGGACAGAATGGGAACTTGTGAAAAATTCAACGCCAAGATTTCAAGGCCATAGGCAACCAAAAGTGCCAACATGGGGCTACTTTGATGAAGCTAATCCAAAATGGGCAGCGAAGGAAATTGACCTGGCTGCAAACCATGGTATAGATGTATTTATTTACGATTGGTATTGGTATATGAATACCGGTATGTTTTTGCAGGAAGGATTAGAGAAAGGATTTTTAAAGGCACCCAATAATCATCGGTTGAAATTTGCACTTATGTGGGCCAACCACAATTGGATGAATATTGAACCAACAGCTTATACTAATGTTCAGGAAAAACTGACAGATGGCAGAATATCTGAACAATTATGGGAT
>JAYVXP010000038.1:0-2635 GCA_043785125.1 Bacteroidia bacterium | reverse complement strand
TCATTTTTAGTCTTCCGTAATTTGATAGAGGGTTTTGTGACCACATCACTGCATGCCCACTTGTTGGCGAACCAAAGAGTCGGCAACACGGTGATTTCAGCCACTTCCTTCCCGCGGTTGACAATTTCTATCTCCACCAGAATATCCTCATCCGTATGTTTGGCATACGTTATGAACACATCGAAATACTGATCATCGTTGAATATACCGGTATCGAGAATTTCATATTCCGGATCTAATTTTCCACGGCTGGCATTCACGTGAATCAATGCTTCGTAGGGGTAGGCTTGCTGTGGATATTTGTACAGCATTTTCATATAGGAGTGCGTTGGCGTGTTATCCAGGAAATAGTATAGTTCCTTGCAGTCCTCGCCATGGTTGCCTTCGCTATTGGTTAATCCAAAAAAGCGCTCTTTTAAGATCGGGTCGCGGCCATTCCAGAGCGCCAGGGCAAAGCAGAGATTTTGATTCGTATCGGAAATTCCTGCAATACCATCTTCACCCCATCGATAGGCGCGTGAGCGTGAATGATCATGGGTGATGTAGTTCCACGCATCTCCGTTGGCACTATAATCCTCACGCACCGTGCCCCACTGCCGTTCGGAAAGGTAAGGTCCCCATTTTACGAGGGGTACAACTTTCCGGGCATTTTCATCGAGACGGGACTGCTCGGGGTTATGGCTTGCCATGATTATATTTTTAATCTAAAATTTGAATTCTGGAATTTGTAATCAGTAACCGCTACCTGGAGTTTAAAAATCTCTCATCCCCCCGTGGCAAATCCTTCAAATACAGTCATACCTCCATCGATAAAGATGCTGGCTCCGGTGATGTAATCACTGTCATCGGAGGCGAGGAAAACGGCAAGTTTGCCAATGTCGGAGGGAAGACCAATGCGGTTGTAGGGGATCAATGTCATTAAGCTGTTTAACGCTTCCGGTGTATTCCAGGCAGCGGTGTTGATGGGTGTTTTTATCGCACCCGGACAAATGCTGTTCACCCGGATCTGGCGGTCACCGTACTCTTGAGCCAGGCTTTGCATGAACATTCGAATCGCACCCTTGGAGGAAGCGTAATTTACATGACCTGCCCACGGAATAATTTCGTGCACGGAACTCATGCAAATAATCTTTCCGGCTGCCGGGGATCTTTCAGGAACAACACCTCTTCTCAAGAATTCTTTTATGGCCTCACGTGCACAGAGAAATTGTCCGGTAAGGTTTACTGCCATTACAATATTCCATTGCTCTAAAGTCATCTCATGAAATTTGGCATCCTTCTGCAAGCCGGCATTGTTAACCAGTATGTCGATCGTTCCAAATTCTTTTATCAGTTGCTCATACATGCTGATCACCTGTTTCTCGTTGCTCACATCTGCCTGTATGGCGATAGCCTTGCTCCCATAGGATTTGATCTTGTCCACGACGGCCTGTGCCGTTTCAGGTTTGGACACGTAGTTGACAACAACATTTGCACCGGCTTCGCCAAGGGATAGCGCTACACCTTCGCCAATGCCTGAGTTTGCACCAGTGACCAGGGCGGTTTGGCCGCTCAATTTTTTTTCTGCCATGATTTCTAAATTTTGAGTGGTTGATTCGAAAAGGGAACTAAGGTTAAGGAAAAGATTTGGAAAGTAATAAGATGTGGGCTGGATTTTTTCACTTCTTTTTGTGATTACGATAGCTGCGAGCTTCGAGATCTGAGAGAAAGAAATACAAGTCTCCCCTAGATTTCGCAAATTGACATTCAAGGGGTGTACGACAGAAATGCATGGCACGCAAAGGCCGCAAAGTTAAGACCGCAAAGGAATCGCAAAGTCTTGTGTTATTGCTCCAGCTTGGCGCACTTTGCGCTCCCTTTGAGTTTTTGCGTGAACCTGTATTAATCTATAAAACTATAGTACACCCATTCAAGATATCAATGGTGAGAATTTGAAAAATCGTATCTTTTATTCGACCACTCATAAAAGAGGCTTTTGCGCTCTTCCGGGAAGCATCTACCTTCTGGCCCGAAACCTAAAACTACCATGAAACATACCCACATACTTCTGCTGATAGCGTTGCTGTCTTTGGAAAAGATCGCTATTGCCCAATCCTTAGCAGATGATCGAATCAAAAAACTCAAAGCCGAAGCCAGCGCCGAGGTGGAAAAGCAGTATGTCCTCGGTCAGCAGATCAACGATATGCTATTCAGTTTTTCTGAATTGGGTTTTCAAGAGATTGAAACATCCAATTATCTCACGTCACTTCTGGAAAAGAATGGTTTCAAGATTCAAAAAGGCATAGCAGGCATACCAACAGCATGGACCGCCACGTGGGGATCAGGCAAGCCGGTTATTGCGCTTGGCTCTGATGTTGACTGCATTCCAAAGGCGTCGCAGAAACCAGGCGTCGCCTATCACGATCCGATTGTTGATGGTGCACCGGGTCATGGCGAAGGTCACAACTCCGGTCAGGCCCTGAACATTGTGGCGGCCCTCACCCTGAAGAAGATTATGGAGCGTGAGAAAATTCCAGGTACCCTTATGCTCTGGCCCGGTATCGCGGAAGAACAGTTGGGTACGAAAGCATACTATGTCCGTGCGGGAATTTTCAAAGATGTGGACGCCTGTATTTTCACTCACGTATCAAGCAAC
>JAYVXP010000037.1:0-25310 GCA_043785125.1 Bacteroidia bacterium | reverse complement strand
TACTCGGTGACGAAAACCGAAAACCTTCGGAGAAAGAGCTGGAGCAAATGAAGGAGTTGGTGCGGCAGGCGATGGAAGAGGGGGCGATGGGACTGGGTTCTTCGTTGATTTATGCCCCTGCCGATTATGCGTCCACAGAAGAGTTGATCGAATTGAGTAAAGTCGCCTCCGCTTATGGCGGGATGTACATCACCCACATGCGCAGCGAAGGTGATAACATCTACCGTGCGCTGAATGAAACGTTTCGCATAGCCAGGGAAGCCGCCATTCCTACAGAAATTTATCATTTGAAGGTCACCCAAAAATGGAATTGGAATAAAGCGGACACCGTGATGGCCAAAATTGACAGCGCACAAAAAGCGGGACTGAAAATCACGGCTAACATGTACACCTATGACGCCAGCGGCACCGGACTCGTAGCGCGCCTGCCGACGTGGGTGCAGGAGGGAGGAGCCTCCGCCATGCGCAAGCGATTGGTCAATCCTGTTTTCAGAAAAAGAGTCTTGAGAGAATTGGAACTGGGAATTCCCTCCAGAAATTCCGACCCCAAAGATGTGTTGATCATGGGATTTCGTACCGACTCGCTGAACAAGCTTTACCGGAATAAACGCCTGGATGAAATTGCCGCGCTCCATGGCAAGAGTGGCGATGAAACGATGATCGACTTACTTGTCGCCGATAAATCCAGCATACCCGCCATATTCTTTTTGATGTCGGAGGACAATGTAAAAAAAATGTTGCTGTTGCCGTATGTCAGCATTGGGTCGGATGCCGCATCCCGGGCAGCAGAAAAACCTTTTACCGATGGGGGAACTCATCCGAGGGTGTATGGAACATTTGCCCGGTTTCTGGGAAAGTATGTCAGGGAAGAAAAACTGATGACGCTGGAAGAAGCTGTGAGAAGAATGACTTCTTTGCCCGCCTCAAATCTAAAAATCAAGAAAAGAGGAAGCTTGCAAATCGGAAACTTTGCCGACCTCGCTGTTTTTGACGCATCCAAAATTCAGGATCACGCTACGTTTGAAGCACCCCATCAATACGCCACCGGCATGGTTCATGTGTTGGTCAATGGTGTACCGGTATTAAAAGATGGGGAACACACGGGAGCCTTTCCGGGAAAATGTGTCCGGGGTCCGGGCTGGAAAAAGGGTCTCTAGAATTCGGTTGTCACTCTGGCCGGTTCGGACAGCACCAACGTACGTCAGGCATTGAGAAAAGACGCTGCGCAGAAATATAAATTGGTAAAGGAAAAAGGAGGAGTGGCCTTGATTGAAATCGTTGCGCTGAAGGAAGTTCCCTGGCCGATGATCTCCGGATTTTTATCCGGAGCACGCATTTCTCTTACAACAGATCAGGATAAAGAGGAGTCCGATATGCCGCTCGTTTGGATGAAGAATTCAAATGCAGTAGGTCCGGCAGCGTTGATCCGGGAAAAAATAGGTAAAGGTGTGCTTACTTTCGATGCGCCGACTCCTCAGGTTGTCCTTGGAAAAAATGTGATTTACCTTGATCGGCGTTCGGGTTTTCCGTGCCAATTGAAACCTGGCTTCGAAATAGGATTTTCGTGTGGCACGGCGGAACTTGTTATCGGATTTATCCCCGCGAAACGCGGGGCTACAAACATATTATCCCTACGGGATAAAGATTGGAGTTGGGCCAAGTGACTTCTATTGCAATAGGAATTGGCTTGTAGCAGACAAACGATTAATTACTTACAGCCATCCTGATCGTTAATGTATTGAATTGAATATTCTATTCCACCTGATCTTGTGCATCAGGTCGGCCTCGTGGTCGATGGAAAGCCAAACGAACAAGGCTTTGCCTACAATGTGGTCTTCCGGTACAAAGCCCCAATAGCGGGAGTCAAGTGAGTTATGACGGTTGTCGCCCATCATGAAATAATAATTTTGGTGGAATGTGTAGTCCTTGACTTGCTGCCCATCGAGGATGAGTTTATTTTTTTCTATGACCACGCTTTGGTGCCCTTCATACAATTTGATGAATTCCCCGTAAAAGGCGATTGTCGAATCGTTGACGGTCATTTTCATGCCTTTCCTGGGCACGATGATGGGGCCGTAATTGTCTCCATTCCATGAATTATTCATTGCAGCTGGAAAGATTCTCGGATCGGGACCGTCATGTGTTCTGTAGTCGTCATCAATAGAAATGGTGTAAGGAGCTGCCTTAACTTCGGCGAACTGTTCTTTGGTCAGTAGCATTTTATAGATAGCATGCCCTTCTTTGGTGAGCCCTAAAAAATGGTAATCATCCCGATCAAGCCTGAGGTAATGGAGATTGCGCTGATGGATCTCGTTGTTGGCCGTGACGAGGTAGGAAAACTTCATGTTTTGCGGATTTCCGATTGGCTGACCGTTGGCGAATACCTGACGGTTTATTATCTCCAGCCGATCGCCGGCGATTCCGACGCATCGTTTGACATAATTGGTCTTGAGATCGGTGGGATAGTCAATTCCATCATTGAGGTATTTCGGGGGTACGTTGAAAACGACGACATCTTCTCTTTTTATTTCACTGAGTCCGGGAAACCGATAGGTGGGTAGGGCTATCCATGTCAGATACGAAGGTATTTCAGTTCCCCATATTTTTTGATGGGTAAGGGGGATTTGCAATGGAGTTTTGGGTGTTTGAGACCCGTAATGAAATTTGCTGACAAAAAGGAAGTCCCCCACCAGCAGCGAGTTTTCCATTGAGGGAGTGGGAATTACAAATGCCTGAACGGCCGACCATCGGATTAGGGTGGCCGCAATGACAGCGAAAGTTATACTATTGAACCATTCCTGAACAAAGGACTTGGGTTGTTTTGCCTTTGGTTTACTCCAGAATTTCCAATTCATAGGAATGGGGTTAAGTTGAGAATAGTAGATTTAACGCATGCAAGTTCAAGATGTTTTGGTTTATACGCCTGTTTTGATTGGGTACTAGCCTTATCGAAAAAACTCGGATATCGGGTATTCGGGAAAATGTCATTTCAGACCTGATTGGTGCAGTCATGGCTGGAAGGCAAAATGGAGTGCATTTCTTTTTTTTTCTCAGATTCTTTTAGTTTGTATTTTGAAGAAAAGACAAACCTGGTATATTCAGGTATTCTTTCAAATCTTAAACCCTACCGTATGAATTTTTCTGAGATTCTTAGTCTTTTCCATCAAGGTAAAGGCTCTGCCAAAAGTCATATGAAAAACCTGATCGAGGTGGCAGCGGCAGATGGAAATTTTGATACGATAGAGTATGATTTGCTCAAAACCATCGCCAAACGTAATGGTATTTCGGAAAACCAGCTAAAGGAAATCAGGAACAACCCGGGTGGAATTCAATTTGAAATCCCAGCCGACAAAAAAGTAAAATTTTGCCAACTTTATGACCTCGTTCACATGATGATCATCGACAAGGCGATTCATGTTGAGGAGACGAAATTGTGTAATTTATTTGCTATCAAGTTTGGATACAAGCGTGAACACGTAAAAGAACTTATCGAGACCATCAAATTGAATATCCAAAATGGCCAAGGGCAGGACGAAACAATGAAGCGTTCTGCAATGATGATTGCCTGATTGATTCGGGTAACAGTATTCAAAAAAAAAGCGTGAGCACCGTTATTGGCTACCCACGCGAAATTGTAGATCGTTATTTTTGATGGATGATGCAACCAGCAAGGCTAAAACATTCAATTAAATATCCTTTTTTTAGCCCAACAAATCGCGGAGTTAAGAATAGTTGGAGAATAGCAAACGGGGTAATGAAAACAAAGTATTGCGATTCTCTTTGATATTTCACTTATCAATAGGTAACTAAACAGTACAAATCATATAACCATTCCAGGTATTGTAATCAAGTTCTTTGGAGGTTACCCACTCCTTGTATTCAACAACCCTAAAACCATGTAGAGAGGCTAAATGTAATAATTCAGGAATAAATAAATACCGCATTTTATGAATTTCCTTAATTTGGGAAATACTATTGTCTTTTTTTGCTCTGATATCAACTGTAAAATTAACATCTACACTGTTTTCATTTGCATGCATTACAGGAACAGTATTCCTATTTATGATTATTTCATCGTCTTCCAATTTTTTATCTCTAACAGACGGGCGATCTGTTAATACAGCAGGCCCATACCAAAAATCAAAAATAAAAATTCCTCCATTTTTTAGATGAGTCTTTACAGTTACAAATGCTTTATTTAAATCCTCATTTGTTACCTGATAACTAAATACATGAAATAATGAAACCACAACATCAAACTGCTTATTCAACCTGAGTGAACGAATATCACCTATTTGAAATTCTGCGCCTTTATGTGATTCTTTACTTTTTTGTTTTGCAATTGCCACCATTTGTTCTGACATATCAACACCAGTTACATCATATCCCAACTCAGCAAAGATTAAATCGTGCCTTCCTGTTCCGCACCCCAGGTCCAATAAGGATTTTGGAGTGCCAATATAATTTTTTCTTATTAGTCCATTCACAAAATCAACCTCTTCCTTATAGGGCTTGTCTTTATAAAGCAAATTGTAATACCTGGAATAGTCGTTAAAAACACTCATATTTATTTGTATTTTTAAGAAAAATTGAGAATTATTTTTTTCACCAATAAGACTGTATGTTTTCAGTTAACTTTTATTTTGTGGCATTTTATGCTTCAACGCCTGCTTCAAATTAATATATAGTTTTTTGTTTTTACAATTTCAGCGACTTTAATTATTTGCTGTTCTGTCATTTCGGTTGTGGACGGCTGCTGTAATCAATTTCCAGCCATCGATCTGCTCCTGATTATAAATACCGGGAATGCCGGGAATAGCCCAGCCCGTTTGGCGATGGGGAGGTTCCTTCTGTGATAATGAGCCCTGCGCCGGCACGTTGAGCATAATAGGTCGCCATGAGCGTATTGGGGATGTTGTTGAGCGCCCGTGAGCGGGTCAATGGAGCCATCACCATGTGATTCAAGAGGTTTATGTCACCGATTTGCACAGGTGTGAATAATTTTTTCATCGATAAATGGGAATTAGTTTTTAACAGCGACTTTTTGAACAAAAATTTCCGGGTTACGCAAAAAGGCAGCAACCCATATCAGAACCAAAATCAGAACGGGCGCCACAATGGGATTTCCATGCGATAAGTCGGTAGCCAGTGCGCCTGCGAAATAACAGGTGAGCAGCAAAAAACCGATTTTTGAAGTTTTGGGAAAAAGAAATAACGCGGTGAAAACCAATTCCATGGCTCCCAACATGGAGATATAAGGCCCCACTCCGGCTTTGGTCAATCCTTCCACCATCGCCTGTGCTCCGGCGAGTTTTCCGATTCCGCTGGCGGTAATCATCAGTCCTGCGATGCCCGACAGGACCCATGCAGTAATGGTTTGTGCTTTGGTATTCATAATAAAAGAGTTTTAGGTTAAATTAATACATTGATACATTTAAATACTTCAATGTATTTTAAAACAAAAAAAAGGGTCAATCGTTCAGCAGGTGCCCTAGAAATTTCAAATAATTTTCCAAGACCTTCTCATTCAGCGTGTATTTGAGGTTTCTGCCCTCTTTTTCCGGTTCAATCAGACCGGCTTCGACCAATATTTTCACGTGGTGGGAGACAGAAGGCTGAGAGAGGTCAATGACATGATTGATTTCTTCGCAGGCAGCCGATCCACCTTTTTTGGTGATATGGCCCAGGATCATCAGGCGATTTTTGTCCCCCAGGGCCTTGGAAATTTTCTCAATCGACTTTAAATCTAAGGTCATAGGTTTGTTGCGTAAACCTACTAAGGTTTTTCCTTCCTTAAAAGTTCAGGTCTACCGCAACGAAACCACGGAAGTAAAGTTGGTAAAGTTGATTTCCGCGGTCATAGAGTAATGATCGGACAAATCTTCGTGGTGGTTATCCCATTTTTTTCTTAAGACAAGTATGTGTCGGTTAACACAATTGGCCCACGCTCCATTGTTCCGCAAAAGAATGTAATAAATCAAATCCTGGCGTTTGCCCTTCTCCACATGAAGGTCGTTGTGCAAACGGTCGTAGTTGAATTGTTTTTCTCCCTCCAGTTTTCCATCCTCGGCATCCAGGGATGAGAGCATAATTTGGTAACTCGCTTCAGAGGAGGTTTTCTCGATATTGAAGTCACCACATACAATTTGTGGGATGCCCTGGATTTTGTTTGGCCTGAGAAGTCGTTCATACAGCTCAACACATTGGGCATGCCTTACCCAGGCACCTCCGGAATTTTGGAGATGGGTGCCAACAACTTGTATTCTCTTTCCATTCACCTAGAGTTCCACCATCAAGGCACCTTTTCTGGAAAGTGCATCGACGCCATACCTATTCTTAAAAACGATGGATTGATAGGAAGTAATTGGGTATCGGCTGACGATCCAAATGCCGCTATTGGTTTTGATCGAGAACCAATGCCGGTTGGCTGGGCCGGCCTGATACGCAAAGTGAGTGTCCAGTTGCTGCCGGATCTTCCGTCTTGCCAGGGGACAAAAAGCCTCTTGAAATACCAGCACATCATATTCACTGCTGGCCAGGATCTCACCAATCCGCGTGGCCCGCTTTGCATTGAATTTGGCGAGGATACCCGGCAACATGTAAATATTCCAGGAGAGTACTTTGATTTTCTGAGGTGAAGATTCCGTGGCGATTTGACCCGTGGCGGCTTGACCCATCATGATCAAAACTGCCAGCAGAATGTTTTTTTTGGAATTGACCAGATTAGTTTTCGGTTTCATGCTGTCTCATTTAATTGCTTTTGTTACCCGAAATATATTTCTCTTCTCCTGGCTGTAGATTTCAAAGTTTACCGGTGTTCATCATACTTTCCGCACAAAACCCAACGGGGTAATGGAATCAGCATGGCATCAGTGATAATTGCAAATCCGGGACGGTTGGAGGGAAGGACTTGCAAAAAATGCAACCATCACATGGAAGGAAAAAACGCCGGGTTGGCCCTGGTGACACCTTGCCAATGAGAATGAAAGGAGAGATAAGAATCAAGTCTTTCATTTAAGCATTTATGCAGCAAAGTTTGAAACTAACTATTACTTCGGCATGATCGAAGGGTTATCGATCAACCAAGAATGAACGGGAAGTGTTAAGAAAGGGTGAATGGTTGAGCGCCCAACGCGGTTAGGACCTCCGTCGGAAACCCAAATACGTCATGACAATAAAAAGAACAACAACAAGTCCCAGGGCGATACGAAGGCTTTGCCAATTGGCAATAAATCCGATGATGGGGGGACCAAACAAAAAACCTGAGTAGCCGACGGTCGTGACCATGGCAAGTCCCACGCCAGGTGGAAGGTCGCGGGTGTGACCCGCAATACTGTAGGCAATGGGGACAATGGCAGACAACCCGATTCCGATAATAAACAGACCAGTGATGACAGCAAAAGGATGGACAAAAGCAATTGCCAGGGTTAATCCGGCTGTCGCAATAAGTCCGCAGACCACCATGAGCTTGCGGTCCCCGAATCGAATGCGCGCTCCGTCTCCAAACAGCCTGCCGATAGTCATTGCCAGCGCAAATGCAGAGAGGCCGATGGGCGCCAGAGCAGGGCTCGCCTGGGCCACGTTCTCCATATAGTTTGTACTCCAGTCGGCCATAGCGCCCTCACCCAACATGCTGCAAAAAGCAATAATCCCAATGCTGACCATGGCCGCGTTGGGTAACCGGAAGGCGGGCCCCTCAACCGCCCGGACAGCAGGCTTATCATGAATCAGATAATAGCGTGCGATGAACACCGTAATCAAACTGATTCCTGTGATGATGGCAAAATGGATAAACAGTCCTGCATCCAATTTCGTAAACAGCGACCCGCCGATTGCTCCCGCCATCATGCCAATGCTGAAGAGTGCATGGAAGGAAGTCATGATGGGTTTATTTAATTCTTTCTCCACCATCACCGCCTGGGAATTCATGGCCACATCCAGCATACCGGAAGATATCCCCAACAAAAAAAACAAAATGATTAACGCCCAAAGATGGGGCATCCACGGAATCAGGGGAATCAGTGAGCAGTAAAAGAAGGCTGAGAAAATGGTGATCCTGCGGCTACCATTGCGAATGATCAACCAACCGGTAAAGGGCATTGCCAGCAAAGCACCGATCGAAGAGGAGAGGAGAACAAGACCCACCAAACCATTATCAATGCCGAATTGATCCTGAATTCTCGGCAGACGCGAAAAGTAATTTGCGTGGACAAAGCCGTTGAGAAAGAAGATTATTTTTACAGCGAGACGGGAGGGTGACAAATAATTTTGTTTGAATGCGCCACGAAGGTAAAGAATTGGAAGCGCTTGTTGCCCCTGGATACCGACGAAGCCAATGATTTATTTTCGTTAACGATTGAAATCAACGATTATCCAAACCACAAAAAAAAGACCCCTATTTGGGGCCTTCATTTTTCTTTAGTCTTTATACTAAGGAACTACTTCGCATACGCTACCGACCTCATCTCCCGGATCACCGTTACTTTAATTTGCCCAGGGTACTGCATGTCTTTTTCAATCTTTTGCGAAATATCAAAACTCAACTGGCTGGCGCGTTCGTCGGTTGCTTTTTCGGCATCAACGATCACGCGCAATTCGCGGCCTGCCTGGATGGCATAGCATTTTTCCACGCCTTCAAAGCTAAGTCCCACTTGTTCCAATTCTTTCAGGCGCTTGATGTATTGTTCCATCACCTCACGCCGCGCGCCGGGACGTGCCCCCGAGATGGCATCACAAGATTGTATGATGGGAGAAATAATACTGGTCATTTCAATCTCATCGTGGTGTGCACCAATGGCATTGCACACTACAGGGTGTTCTTTATATTTTAAGGCGAGCTCCATACCCACAATGGCGTGGGGTTTCTCCAGCTCTTCAGGCCACACTTTGCCAATGTCGTGGAGGAGGCCAGCGCGTTTGGCTTGCTTTACGTTGAGACCCAATTCGGCGGCCATGATGGAGCAGAGGTTGGCCACTTCGCGCGAATGTTGCAACAAATTTTGTCCGTAGGAGGAGCGGAACCGCATTCTGCCTACCATCTTGATGAGTTCGGGGGCCAGTCCATGGATTCCTAAATCGATCACAGTACGCTCGCCGATTTCAATGATTTCATCATCAATATTCTTGGCAGTTTTTGCCACGATTTCTTCAATGCGCGCCGGGTGAATGCGACCATCTTGAACCAGTCGGTGCAGCGACAGCCGGGCGATCTCTCTTCGAACAGGATCAAAACCCGAAATAATGATGGCTTCCGGGGTATCATCAACAATGATTTCAACGCCCGTGGCGGCTTCCAGCGCGCGAATATTTCTGCCTTCGCGGCCGATCACTTTTCCTTTGATGTCATCGCTTTCAATATTGAATATCGAAACGCAGTTTTCAACAGCGTGCTCGGTTGCCGTGCGCTGAATGGTTTCTATAACAATCTTCTTGGCTTCTTTCGTAGCGGTAAGCTTGGCTTGCTCCATGATGTCCTTGATGTAGGAACTTGCTTTGGTTGCAGCCTCTTCTTTGAGCGACTCGATCAGTTGATCGCGTGCCTGATCTGCGGTCAGTTTACTGATGCTTTCCAGGACGGCCACTTTTTGGGCATTGAACTTGTCCAGTTCTTCTTTTCGTTTCTTTACCAGGTCATGCTGGATGGCCAGACTTTGGCGCTCTTCATCCAGATCGGATTCTTTGCGTTTTACCTGCTCCAGTTCTTTGGAGAGCTGTGCTTCACGCTGCTTTATTTTTTGTTCGTTTCCGATGATCTGGTTTTTCTTCCGGTTGGCCTCTTCTTCAAACTCCTGCTTCATTTTCAGCAGTTTTTCTTTGGCCTCAAGGATTTTATCTTTTTTGATGGTTTCAGCCTGCAGTTCGGCTTCCCGGATGATCAGCTTCGACTTCTCCTCCGTCTCGTGTTTGCGCCGTTTCATTTTGCGCTTGTACAACAGACTTCCGATGGCGACGCTTAGCACTACGGTAGCCACGAGGCTGATGAGCGCTACAATTGGTATTTCCATAGTTGAAAAAATTTAGGTGTTCATAACACCCGGAGATCTCATCCAATCCGATGCAGGAAAATGTCTTCCTGACCAAGGATTTTGGGATCTAAAAATGAGGGAGAAAAAAGGATTCAGAGCGCTTGCGAGACGAGGTGGTTGAGGTGACTTACCTTTTCCACCACCGTTTGATCGATTACCTGCAAATTTTCTTCGTCGGCCAGTTTATCCACCAGGCAATCGAAGGCCACCATGGCCAGCAGGTCTTGTTTGTCATCTATACCGAACTGTTCCCGGTAATGTTTGATCTTTTCATTGATGAGTTTTCCCGCATTCCGAATCCGCTCCTCATCCTTCCTCTTCACCTTCATCGGATATTCGCGGTCCGCGATTTTGATCTTAATTGACAGTTCTTCCATTGACCGGGTTATCTGCTCAAGTACGCTATGCACTTATCGACTTCTCGAATATACTCGTCTACTTTCCTTTTTAACTCCGAAGCACTTCCGTCTTCCGGATTTATATGGTCTACAATCTTAGTGATTTTAATCTGATTTTTAAAATTCGAAAGTTGTTCTTCTCTGGTCTTAAGACTGGCTTTAAGCTCATGGTTTTCCAAATTCATGCCTCGCAACTCATCTTTCAGTGTTTTGTGTTCACCTAGCAACACCAGAATTTTGCGTTCCAATCCATTGAGATTGGCCTTTAGGGCTTCTTGATCCATGTGAATTTTTTATTTAGTTCCAAGTTGCAGGCTTTTTCGCCATTCCTTCCAGGCAAGCCTCAAACCTCTCAATTCCCGTTACACTATCCAAATCTCTTACTTTCTAATCAAAGCTCCCATTTTTTGTTCCAGGGCTCCAATTAACTTCTGCATCGTCTTGTCGATCTCTTCGTCGGTTAGCGTTTTGCTTTCATCCAACAGCGTAAACGCCAACGCATAGGCCTTTTTTCCCTTCGGAATGTTTTCTCCTTCATAGACATCAAAAGCAACAATCTCCTTAATCAAACGCTTCTCCGTTGCCAAGACCAATTCCTGAATTTCCACGAAAGTCACTTGCTTATCCAATACCAATGATAAGTCTCGTCTTACTTCTGGAAATTTAGGTACTTCCTGCACTTCGAACTTAGGATTTGCCGACTTGAAAAGCAAGGCCACATTGAGATCAGCATAAAAAATTTCCTGCTTGATGCCCAAATCTTTCGCGAATGCCGTTTTTACTTTTCCGAGTTTTCCGATTTCGGCTTTTCCCATCATCAATTTCATTCCATACTCGAACAATGGATCCGTTAATTTTTCCTGCTTCAGGTTTTCGACCTGCCCGCCCTGCTCTGAAAAGCACTTCTTTAAAATGTCGATCACGGGCTGTGCCAGATCAAAATAGCCTGTCGTTTGTGTTTTATTTTGCCAGTTTTCTGTCTCCTGGTTTCCGGTAAGGAATAGAGCAAGCCGTTCCTCCTCGTGGTAATCTTTTGTGGAGGCCTTGCGGGCAATCGGCTCATCCATGGAAACCAATGGAGGAGTCGTCTTCCAGTAGATTTTCCCAAACTCATATAATTTCAGGTCCTTCTGTCTGCGATTGATATTATAGGCACATACCTCCAACCCCGAAAAAAGCATCGTCTGACGTAAAATCCCCTGCTCCTCACTAAGCTTGTTGAGGATTTCAATGGGTTCGCCGTTGAAGGAAAGATTATTCGTTTTTAAGGTGGCCACATTGGTGAGTGAATTAGTAAGGATTTCATAAAAACCATTGGCGACCAACATTTCCCCAATCGATCTTCTGAATTTATTGATATCGTTTTTGGGAAAACCCGATAGATAGTCCGTTCCTACCGTATCGGATAGTTCAATATTATTCAGGCCATAAATGCGTAAAATTTCTTCGATTACATCCGCCTCTTGAATAACATCGACCCGGTATGGCGGCACGGAAACCGTAAACCCTTCAGGATTCTTTTGTGAAATTTTAATATCCAGACGCTCCAGAATACTGAAAATCTGGTCGCGTGGAATCTCCTTTCCAATCAGGCGATGAACATGCTTGTCTTTTATTTCAATTGAACAATTTTTAATTTTTACCGGATATACATCAATGATGTCTGAAGAAATCTGTCCTCCGGCAATTTCCTTTATCAACCCTGCTGCCCTTTTAAGTGCGTAAACCGTGCTATTTGGATCCGTGCCGCGTTCAAAGCGAAACGATGCGTCCGTTTTCAATTGATGGTGCAACGCAGTTTTGCGAATGTGGATAGCGGAAAAATAGGCACTTTCAAGAAAAATATTTTTAGTTTTTTCAGAAATTCCGGATTTGACCCCGCCAAATACCCCGGCGATGCACATGTTTTCTTCCCTGTTGCAAATCATCAAATCATTTGCCGTTAAAATTCTTTCCTTGCCATCCAGGGTTTTGAATTTTTCCCCCGCTTTCGCCAACTTAACCATCACCTCGCCACCCGCAATTTCATCCGCGTCAAATGCATGCAACGGTTGACCAACTTCCTGCAAAACAAAATTGGTGATGTCCACAATATTGTTGATCGGGGAAAGTCCGATTGACTTCAGTCGGTTCTTTAGCCAGTCGGGGGACTCCTTGACCGTAACACCACTAATCGTTAAACCGGAATAACGCGGACAAGCGTCTGCATTTTCTACGGTGACCGTTATCGGAAAGTCCTTATTGTCAACTTTGAAATGATCGACGGAAGGCCAATTCAAATTTCTCACTTTTGACGCCTTAATATCCCGCGCAACACCAACGTGCGAAGCAGCATCTGCGCGGTTGGGAGTCAAACCAATTTCCAAAATAGAATCGGATTGAATTTGGTAGAAGGCGGCTGCGGAAGTACCATTGGCCGCTCCGATTTCCTTCGTCGCATTGAGTACGATGATCCCTTCGTGGCTTGCGCCCAATCCGATTTCATCTTCGGCACAAATCATCCCTTCGGATAATTCGCCGCGGATCTTTGTGGATTTAATAGTGAAAGGTTCTCCTTTTGTGGGGTGCAAAGTGGTGCCGGGCGGTGCCACAATTACTTTTTGTCCTGCCGCAACGTTGGGCGCACCGCATACGATGTGAAGTGGTTTTTCATTACCCACGTCAACCGTGGTGATAGAAAGTTTGTCGGCATTGGGATGTTTGGCGCACGTGAGCACTTCCCCGATCACCAATCCACTGAGTCCGCCTTTTACCGTCTCAAAAAGCTCAACACTTTCAACCTCCAGCCCGGTTGACGTCAGCACTTTGCCAAGCTCTTCCGCAGATTCAGGGATGTCGATGTATTGTTTGAGCCAGTTATAAGAGATTTTCATGCAGTTGGGACAATATAAGATTCAAAAATAAGGAGTTTAACCCACAAACGAGTTACCTGCAATGAATTTCCAGGGGATAAGGCGGGGCCGGCCCTGTGAAACTTGAAATTTCAATCCTGAACATATTTTAAAGCTTATAATCTGGATCATTCATGATAGGATTTTTCCCCGGCTTTAATCGCCACGTGTAAAACGTTTTCTTTTGGCGGAAATGGACAAGAGAAATTGCCTGAATAGGCGCAATAAGGATTGTAGGTTTTATTAAAATCCAAAACAATAGAATTGGCACCGGGTATTTTTTTTAGTTCCAGATACCGACCGGCCCCATACGTTTCTTTTGCACTCGTCTGGTCGGCAAAAGCAAGATAGAGCGTTCCCCGGTAAAGACCGATTTCGGTCATTTCTAAAATCAGGAGTTTGTTGGTTGCCCCATCGAGTTCAAATTCCGCATAAGCATGTTCGAGGTATTTTTTTTCCTTGCCATCGCTGGTGGGTAATAGTATTATCTTTTTATTTGGGATCGGTACCAACCCGGCGTTGATCCTGTATTTTAAATCTGGCGGAAAATATTTTAACCCATGGAATACTTCTTTAGAGCCCTTGAACGGAGAATCTTCTCCGTTTTTCATAAAGAGGTCCTTCTCCTTGCGTTCGAATTCAATTTCTTTTGCATATTCTTCAGGTGATTGCCCTCCGCGCTGAGTATATAAGATAAAGGCCATCAGGGCAACAACAAAAAGAATAATGAGAAGGTAAGTTGACTTCATAAGGCTTGTTTCGCGGCGGATTGTGTTTGTAACTTTTCCCACCGTTCGATGTCCGCGCGATACTTGCTATACAATTCAAAAAATTTAGGAATGGAAATGTCGGCTAGATTTCCTGGCGAATTGACGAGCACGCAAATGGCGAGGTTGTCTTTTCTGTGAATGGCTACTTCGCTGCGGTATCCATTGACGTAGCCCCCGTGGTAGAGGAGCGTGTCATCCTTAAAATTCAACACCCGCCAACCCAAAGCATAATAGGCCGAACGGAGCGGCTTCCATCGCCAGAAGTAATTGTTTCTTGAAATGGCTCTCACCGCGGGACGGAAAATTTCATCCATCGTATTCGGTTGTAATAGTTTTAGCGGATGAGCGGTCAAAGCATGCAGCCATTGCGCCATGTCCGCGATGCTGGCATTGACTCCTCCCGCAGGAGCCACACTATAATAAGTATTTGAGACGGCCATGGGTACCCATTTCTTAAAGAAGCGATGGGGCTTTGCCGTGTTCGGATTGCTCATCATTTCCTTGTAGCTGGCGGAAGCAGACTGCATATGCAAGGGCACAAAAATCTTTTCTCTTAAATTTTCTTCGTAGGTTTTGCCGGTAGCGGCCTGAATTACCTGACCTATCAAACTAAAGCCCACATTTTGGTAACTGTACAATTGTCCCGGTTTCCCAAGCAGGTCGAGGTCGCGCAAATGATAAACGAGGGTATCAAAGCTGGCACCTTGATCTACGCGGTCGGTAAAGGCATGATAAGGTAACCCGGTAGTGTGGGAAAGGACATGGGCGAGCGTCAGGTTTTGAGTTTGCGCTTCGGATTTAAGTTTGAAATGCGGCAGGTACTTCACAACAGGATCCTGCCATGACAACTGCTTTTCATCTACCAGCACACCGGTGATTGTGGAGGCAAAACATTTTGAAACCGACGCAAGACGAAAGACCGTATGAATATTAATTGAGTCAGCGGTCGCGGCATCGCGTAATCCAAAGCCCCTTAAGAAAATCACAGAAGTATCTTTAATCACCGCAACTGCTGCACCGGGGGCTAAATTATTTTCAATACCCCTTTGTATAAACTGTTCATATTCTGCTAGCAACTGCCGAACATATGGGTTTGGATTGGGATAAATGTATGGACTGGAAAGGAAAAATTTTCTTTCTGATATTGGGATCGTTTCTTTTTGCCGTGTGGGGGGCCCTGGAAGGGATGGGGAATAAAGAATAAAGCCGAGGACAAGAATTATAGAAATGGTCAGCAACGATACCTTACGTTTCATACGCTCTCATTATGATTCAAGGACGCGGGCTTCCAGATTCCGGAATCCAGAAACTAGAGGGCCCCTTCGTCCGCAAAGCTATAATATTTTTGCCCAGCAATAATCAAATGGTCAAGCAATTGGACTTCCAAAAACTTTCCAGCTTCTTTGAGTTTCTTGGTCAATTCAATATCGCTTTGACTTGCCACAAGATTGCCGGATGGATGGTTATGCACCACAATCACGCCACTGGCCAGTTCATCGAGTGCCATTTTGAAAATGATCTTTGGATCCGCAACAGTTCCTGAAACCCCACCTTCGCTTACACGCTTCTTTTTGATCATGCGGTTGGCGCGGTTAAGCAGGAGCACCCAAAATTCCTCATGCCGTAAATCCATGACCTCGTTATGGATCTGGTCATAGGCGTCTTTCGAGCTGCTGATCCTGGGTTTCTCTTCCGGGTCCTGGTCTTTTCGCCTGCGGCCCAGCTCGAGCGCGGCCACGATGGAAATGGCTTTGGCCTCTCCAATCCCTTTCACTTTCATCAAATCCTTTATGGATAGCCTCGCCAGTTCGTGCAAGTTATTACCCACTGGCTGGATTACTTTCTTGGCAACCTCCACGGCGCTCATTGTCGCAGTTCCGGATCCAATTAAGATAGCGATGAGTTCGGCATCGGAGAGGGCGGAAATGCCTTTCGTCAAGAGTTTTTCCCGCGGTCGATCTTCGGGCGACCAGTTTTTTATGCTGAGTGGTTTGGCGTCGTCAATTTTCATTTCAATCATGAAATTAGATGACTTTCACTAAAATCGGATCATAATGAGGGCCTCCTGGGGGATGGTTTTCCTAACAAGTTTTCGCTCCGCAAGAGGTCAGCCATATCAGAACATAAAAAACCCTCCCTTATCCCAATTTTGGAACAAGGAAGGGAAAAATAAGGCTGTTGCCCGCCGGAGCGGCTCGTGAACGCGAGTTGCTGTACGGAACTAAGCTAGCGCATTAACGCGTTTTGCCAATTTTGACTTTTGATTGGCAGCCTTTTTCCAATGGATAATATTCTTCTTGCCGAGCTTGTCGATCATTGAAGAAACCTTCTTGAGCAGAATTTGCGCCTCATCCTTCTTCGTTGCCGTAATGAGTTTCTTAATCTCGGTACGTGTGGTCTTATTCTGGTAGCGGTTTCTAAGACGTTTGGTCTCATTCGCCCTGATTCTTTTCTCTGCTGATTTGTGATTTGCCATAAAGCTTTTAAACAAAAAAATGGAATGCAAAGGTAAGCGCAATCTTCATATTTTCAAAAAACAGATTCAAATTATCCCAAAGGCCTATTGTGCCTCGATTTGTCCCTCAAATAAGAGCCATGTTTTGGGGTCGAGCACCAATTCCAGTGGCCTATTCCTTGCCTGGAGGCTAAATTGCTGACTTTTGCCTTCCAGCTTTACAGTATGAATCGGCAAGCTGCCATCAGGAAGCCGGAGGCCAATATCCAGCGGAGTGCTGAAAACCGGGCCAGCTTGAACCTGGTTAATGGTGACCTTCACAGATTTGCTTTTTGGGTCGTACTTCCAATAACCCGATATTTTTGGGTGGCTCCCTTTCCAAAGCCATTGCCTGAAAAACGGGGTGAGATCTTTTCTAGAGACCTCTTCCATGATGTGCTGAAAGTCCCCCGTCAGTGCATTGCCATTGCGATAGGCCTGATAATAGTTTTGGATGCCTTTCCAGAATTGAAGATCTCCCATCTCACGTCGGAGCATGTGTAGCACCCAACTTCCTTTTTGATAAGAATGGGCATTGAGCAATTTCATCAGATCAGTAACCAGGGTGTCGATCACCGGACCGGAATTGATATTGAAATAACCAAGGACCTGGTCCCGGTCAGCCGCTATTTCTTCCACCAACCGGTCGTGGCCATAGGCTGACTCCATATATAAATGCGAAAAATAGGTTGCAAATCCCTCACTCAGCCATACATGATGCCAATCCATTTCCGTGACAGAATTGCCAAACCACTGGTGTGCAATTTCATGCGCGATCAATTCCTGATGATCATTCTTTCCATCCACGGAATTTTCTGAATAGAAAATATTGCTTGCGTTTTCCATACCCCCATAGCGGGTTGTCGATTGTACGTTGGCCAGTTTCTCGTAAGAATAAGGTCCGACGTGGTTTTGAAAAAAATCCAGAATCTTTGTGGCGCAGGCATAATCCGAAAATCCTGCATCGCGGTTTTGCGGATAGACCCAACTCTCCACAGCGATATTTCCCACCCGGCCTGCCTCTTGAATGGCAAAATGTGCCACACCGATCACCATTACTTTTATCGGGATGTCAATGCGCTCTTCCCAGCGGGTCATTTTTTGATTCTTCTTCAGACTTTTTTCTTCTACTTTTTTTCCATTCGCAATTACAGTATAGTGTTGCGGTGCAATGACGATAAATTCACACGTCGCTTTATCCGATGGATGATCGACGCAGGGAAGCCATTGGTGGCCGCGATTGGGCCAATTATCTCCAAAAAAAGTGCGGTCGCCAAATTTGTTTTTACTGATGATCAATCCGTCTAGCGGGATACCGCCGTAGTCAAGGATGATCTCCAGAGATTGCCCCGGAACTGAAACTGTCGGAAGAATGATTTTGATGCGGTCGTTTTGATGTGCAAATTGGAGGGGACTTCCATTGAGTAGAATCTGATTTACCTGCATGCCCTCACCTTTGGAATTTTGATTGGTCAAATCCAATTCAAATTCTGAAATCACCTTTTTGATGAGTAGGATAAGGGTTGCGTGCCCAGAGATGATATTGGTGGAATCATTCAATTCAAGCTGAAAGCGATAATGCTGTACATCGATTCCTTCGTTTTTGGGATAGGGATCAGTGGCATTTGATGCGAACGAAGCAAATAGGAAAACCAGACAAATGAGTTTCCGCATGTTTATTAATTTTATAGAAAGATAAGGTAGTGAACCGGTTATTAAAATTCATTTTATTCGGAAGCCTCTTGTTGGGTAGTTCAGCCTGGGGTTTTTTTGCACATCAGAAGATCAACCGGTTGGCCGTTTTTATCTTGCCGGCGGAGATGATCGGGTTTTACAAAAAGAACATTCAATACATAACCGAATCAGCAGTCAATCCCGATCGCCGCCGCTATGTCGTACCGGAAGAGGCGCCACGTCATTTTATTGATCTGGATGATTACGGCGACAGTGCAGCCTATAAACTCCCTCGTTATTGGAAGGACGCTGTTGTTAAATGGGGTGTGGACTCATTGGCATCACACGGAATTGTGCCATGGCATATTTATCGCATGTATGGCAACCTGAAAGATGCTTTTATGGTGCGCGACCCCCATAACATCCTTCGCCTTTCAGCGGAATTGGGCCATTATGTTGCGGATGCCCACGTGCCGCTGCACACCACGGGTAATTATGACGGACAAAAAACAGG
Source organism: Bacteroidia bacterium (assembly GCA_043785125.1). Taxonomy (GTDB): domain Bacteria; phylum Bacteroidota; class Bacteroidia; order Cytophagales; family Cyclobacteriaceae; genus ELB16-189. The sequence goes on along the minus strand of JAYVXP010000037.1, from coordinate 6,544 downwards.
TCAGTTGGGCATTCACGCATTTTGGGAATCGCGTTTGCCGGAATTGTATTTTGCCGATTACAATTTTTTTGTAGGGAGAGCAAGCTATATCAAAAACGTGCAGTTGGTGGTCTGGGAAGCCGTGACGGCATCCCATCAGGCATTGGATTCTGTTTTAGGTTTTGAAAAAGAACTTTTTAAAAATTCCGGAAATAGAAAATTTAATTTTGAAACAAAGGGAAAAAGAACTATTAAAGTTGTCTCGACTGAATATGCAGCAGCGTACAACCGTCTTTTGTCGGGCATGGTGGAACGAAGGTTTCGCGCGAGCGTAAAAATGACCGGTGACCTCTGGTACACGGCATGGGTTGATGCCGGGCAACCGGATTTAAAAGCATTGATTGACTACCAGCCCGCCGCCGAAGAATTGGAAAAGAGGAAGAAAGAACTAAAGCTTTGGAAAAAAAGAATCTTCGAAGCGAGAAGTCATGAGGGGGATGATGATATCAAGTGACTTTACCGCAGAGACACAAGGTTTCGCAAGGTATTGGAGCTGATTTGCTTTGCGGTCCCTGGGCCCTTGCGTCTCTGCGGTGAAACATTGACCACACGAATCCCACTATTGAGCGACCCACCCACCATCAATGGAAAACCCGGCTCCGGTGACAAAGCTCGATGCAGGACTGGAGAGATACAAAGCAATTCCTTTTATCTCATGTGGTTCGGCCCAGCGTCCCAATGGAATTTTGGCAACAAAAGCCTGATACTTTTCAGGGTCATTGAGCAACACCAGATTCATTTCGGTTGCGAAGGGGCCGGGCAGCAATGCATTGACATTGATACCGTCGCTCGCTACCTCCATGGCCAGGGCACGGGTAAGCTGTAACACTGCACCTTTGCTTGTGGCGTATGGAGTGCGTTCGGATAAGGCAATGACGGAGAGCATAGAACCGACGTTGATAATGCGCCCATAGCCATTTTTCTTCATTATCGGAAGGACCGCGCGCGCGGCAAGCCATGAACCTGTAACATTGACCTGCTGCACTTTATTAAAATCTTCGAGTGATAGTTCTTCTATTTTTCCACGGATATTGATTCCTGCTGAATTAATGAGGATGTCAATCCGTCCAAAGTGTTTGGTCGTAAACAAAACCATGTCCCGGACACTTTCTTCGGAGGTTACGTCACAGCATGTAGTGATACAATCAATCTTGTATTCTGATTTGATTAACGCTTCGGCTTTAAGATTAGCCGGTTCATGCCGGGCAGCAATAACAATTCGAGCTCCGGCCTCGGCCAGTGCTTTGGCCATCTCAAGCCCCAATCCCCGATTGCCCCCCACAACGAGGGCGACTTTTCCATCCAACCTAAATTGTTGCAAAACACTTTTTTCCACAGAATAATAGTTTGTTTTTTTTATTGCTTATGGCGGCCTTCTAATTATTTGTCCCGAATTCAGATCATCATTGATTTGACAAGTACCTCCCATTCTTCTTCCAGGGAAGTATTCGGCATAGTTTGTTTTGCCTTGTGATACCAATATTGAGCGTTCGACTCATCGCCTTCTTTCCGATGGAGGTAAGCATGAACGCGCGCACCGGTGGCAGTATCTATGTCCTGCGCAATTTGATGGGCAGCACTCCAGTCACCTCGTGCATCATGCCACAAGGCTTGAAGCAAATTTCCGGATTGAGCCGGCGGTTGATTGTCCAGCAATGAAGCTTTGAATTCCCAAAAGGTCATCAGCATTAATAAAAAAATAGAAATCCTGCAGCACACCTCACGGATGTAGCAGGATTGGGTTTTTAAAGATTTATTTCACTGAGGGAGCAACTTTTGTGGTGTCGCTTGTTGCGGGTACAGCGGGTGTGCTCTCCACCATTTTCTTCAAATCATTCAGGCCCTGCTCGTATTGAGTCGCCAAAGCGCCCTTCATAAATACCCACATGGCCTTTCCGGTTATGCCAGGATTGGCTCCGTCATAAGTCCAGGTTATTTTGGTTCCATTGCCTTCCGGCGTTAGAACAAATTCGGCAAAGGACGTCCCATCAAAGCCACCAAAAGCCAATCCATTTTTTACGCGTTTGTTTTCTTCACTTTCGGCAATCCACTGTGATCCTGTACCAATTTTTTTACTTTCCCAGCTCATCTTTGCGCCAACACCCGATTCAGATCCTTCAAAGGTATATTTTGCACCCGGGTCCATTTTCGACCAGGGTGACCAAACTGTGAAATCTTTAAATGAGTTAACTGCCTTGTAAACTGCTGAGGGCGGAGCATTGATTACGGTCGACTTTTCCACGTGACCTTGAGAAGGTTGAAAGGCCACAACTGCGCCAAAGACCACAACAATTGCCAAAATAAGCACACCAATGATTTTAAGAACTTTCATAATGGTAGGGTTTGGGGTTATGTCGACGAAGTTAAGAAATATTAAAGGAAGAAAAGATTGTAATTCTCTTAAAAAATGCAAAAATTAGGCACTCACAAACCCTGAAATGTATGAGCATCTTTAACAATCCCAATCGCATTCCCGAGAATTATGGCATCAAGATCGCGGCCGGACTTATCGCTTATTTCTTATTTATGAAATTGATTGGATTGGGGCACATTGTGGAGTTGCGGTTATTCAATTTATTTATTCAGACCATTGGAATTTATTTTGCGTTGAAGAAATTCAAGGATACCCATGGATCACACATTAACTATTTCAGGGCCCTGGTAACCGGGGTCGCTACGGCAGCGATCGGTTCCGTGTTTTTTGGGCTCTTTTTGTTTGTGTACATGAAGATGGACAATGGCTTTATGGTATCCATCGTAAGTACGGAAGCAATGGGACGCTATCTCAATCCTTACATTTCCGCCTTCATTGTTTTGCTCGAAGGTGTCTTCTCCGGATTGCTGGTCACTTTTGTGCTGATCAATTACCTGCATACCGACGAGGTGGGTGGGGGTGCGTCATAAACGAACCGAAATAAGCGTAACACATGATTCTGTTTCTTCATCGATTTAAAACATAAAGGAAAATGTCATGATTGAACTAAAACCCATTACAAAAGAAGGCATTCCACGGGCTTTGGAGAAAATAGAACGGTATCGACTGTTGAATGAGCCGTCCGAGGCAGAAAGTATTTGCCGGGATATTCTTGCTATCGACACTGACCATCAGAAAGCATTGGTCATGCTCATCTTAACCTTAAGTGATCAATTTAACAAAGGGGTTACGGATAGGGAAGCACTCAACTTGCTTCCACGTTTGAAGGATGATTACCAACGCGCCTATTATAAAGGGGTCATCCTGGAACGTCTCGCGAAGTCGGCCCTGAACCGCGCAACGCACGGAAGTCATTTCGATGCCTATGAATGGCTGGAGGAAGCCATGGAATCATTTGAGAAAGCTGCTACAGTTCGTCCCTCCGGCAATGACGATGCTATTCTCCGATGGAATACCTGTGTCAGAACTATTGAGCGGTATAAACTTTCGGCTCGAGAGAAGGAGCATGTTGAACACCCGTTGGAGTAAAAAGAAATCGTAACGGCAAAAAAAAGTCAGACATAATCTGCCTGACTTTTTTTATCTGAGGGAAGATTATTTTATTTTCTTCGCCTCTTCGTGCAGGTGTTTTTGTTTTTCGAGAAGTTTTTTGTCACCCACCATCACGAGCGTCATGTCCTCGTATTTAAAATGATCTTTGGTCATTTGCGAAACTTTTTCCGGGGTCACGGCATAAATGTTCTTTACCCGATTCGTCAAATAACTTTCATCCAGGCCATGCTCATCGATGAAATTCAACTGGCCGATGATCCCGCTGGGGGTAGAATTTTGCAGTACAAAAATCCCAGCCTGATAACGTTGGATCCCCGCGAGTTCTTCTTTAGAGGGGGGCACGTTTTGAAGATGCTTGATCTCTTTGGCAATTTCCCGCAAGGATTCACCGGTGTGTTCACTGGTTACATCGGCCTGTTCATACCAAACCGACACACCTATGTGATTCTGAATCGAACTGAACGGTGAGTAAGTATATCCTTTATCTTCGCGAATGTTACTCGTGATACGGGACCCAAATGATCCACCCAGCAAAGAATTGGTGATTTGCAGTGGTACGTAGTCAGTATTTTTTGGTGTGATGGTGGGCAAGCCCAGGAGGATAGTAGTTTGAGGGGCGTCCTTGCGATCGATGATAGCGATCTCATTGGTATGCACCTGTTTGGCCGGAGGATAATTAACATCGGGTCCATCTTTCCATTTTCCAAAAGTTTCTTCAATTGCTTTGTTGACCTCACCATCATTAAATTTCCCCACCACATATAAGACAGTGCGTTTTGCTCCAAAATTCTTGTCATAAAAACCCTTCACCTGACCTAAAGTATAACCGGATACCATTTCTTCCGTTGGAAAATAACGTCCATAAGGATGGTCTGGGAAGATGATCTGAAAAAACTTTTCGGAAGCCTGATTCTGGGGTTGCGATTTTTGAACCACGAGTTGACGTTTTAAATCATTTTTCAAGCGGTCCACTTCCTTGGCGGGAAAGGCCGGGTTAATGGCTATGTCACCCAGAATCCTGACCAGGTCGGGTGCAAACTCAGCCAGGACCGATCCGGAAATAGTAAATTGATCTGACGATACACTAACATTTACATCTCCGCCCATCTGCGCCACTTTTCTGGAAATCGTTTTGAAGTCCATGGTTGTGGTACCTTCTTTCATCAATTCCCCCGTTAGGTCGGCGAGCCAAACTTCATTGGCAGCTTCATGAACATTTCCGGTTTTTATGATCAGGTTAATATTCACTTTAGGAATGGCGCCGTATTGTACTAATGTGCTGGCAAATCCGTTGGGAAGCTGGCTGCGTTTTCTTTCGGGTAATTTGAAGTCCTTTGGCGTGCCGCCAGCAGGAGGAGTTTGCTTTTGAGCATATATCACCGGGTTCAGCGCAAGCGTTAACAGGACACTGTAAAATATCAGTTTCGGTTTGTTCATGGTTTCGGCGCTTTAGGGTCAACAATGAGAATGGTTCGATTGGTCCTACGGAGGTATTCTTTCGCGGTCTTTTGAATTAACTCGGGGGTCACTTTTTTAAATTCAGCTTCCAATGAATTGATTTTCGAAGGGTCATCATCAAAAAGGGAAAAGAAAGCAAGTAAATCGGCCCGCCCTACTCCGAAAAATCCGCCAATGTCATCATACAGTTTGGATCTTATTTTCACCACGGCCAAATTCAAGTCTTCCTGGCTCACTCCCTTTTCCAGATTCACTACAGCTTTATCCACCTGAGCTAGAATCGAATCAGGTGAAACATTGGCATCGTAAATCAAATCCGCCATCCATACCATTGGCCCATTATAGTTGTACATGTTGCCCAGGTAATTGATGCCCCCATTGAGATTGCCGGTGTAGCCTTTCTCCTGAACGAGGGCCTGATAGAGCCGGCTGTCTTGTCCCTGAATGAGCATTTGATCGATCAACCCCATCGCATAATATTCTGGCGTATTGCGATCGGGCATTTTATAGGCGAAGGCAATGGCTGGCTTGTTCGCCAGTTTATCTTCTTTGGTAAAACGTTTTTCCTTTTCCTGACGCTTTTCGGATATATCGGGAAGTGCAGGTAGATTGGCCATCGGCAGGCTACCAAAATACTTTTCTATCCACTGCTTAGCCTCACCTATTTCAAAATCCCCCACGATCGAAAGTGCAGCATTGTTGGGGGAATAGTACGTCTTGAAAAATTTATTGACGTCCTCCAGTTTGGCAGAATCTAGGTCGGCCAGATCGCCATAGAAATTGTGGGCGTTAAACCAGTTCTCATTCGCATATTGCGGCATATCCAGCCAGGGAAATCCACCGTAAGGTTGGTTCAGTACGTTCACCTTCACCTCATTTTTAACCACACCCTGTTGGTTCGTGAGGTTGTCCTGGGTAATCGAAAGGCCTTTCATCCGGTCTGCTTCCGCCCAGAGCGCGGTTTCCAGTTTATGGGCCGGCATCACTTCAAAATAGTTTGTAAAATCAAACCGGGTAGATCCATTGAGCACGCCACCGTTTTGTTGTACCAGTTTGATAAACTCCATTTTGCCCAGATTTTCCGAACCCTGAAACATCATGTGTTCAAATAAATGTGCGAAGCCGGTACGGTCTTTTGGTTCTATCCGGAAGCCAATCTTATAATAGACGGCCACCGTTACCGTCGGCGCGGTCTTGTCCTGGGAGAGGGTTACCCGCAGACCGTTTTTCAATTTGTAATATTCTACAGGCACTTGGAAATTATCGGTCGTTTTGTCCTTGCTGCCGGTACAGCCCGCCATTGCCGCCACGGTGAGCACGACACAGAAAATATTCCACGGACGACGACGCTGAAGGTTTTTCATGGACACAGGGGGTTAAGTAATGAAATCATATTAAACACGGACCATTTCTGTAAACTTCGCAAAACATATTCCAACCGGCCAAAAACTACTTTAAACGGTCCTTAACTTTTAACTTTAGACCTTGGATTTATTTTACTTCCAACTCCACCACCGTATCCACCTCATTCATCTTTGCTTTTGGCACCATCAGGCTCAG
>JAYVXP010000036.1:0-8749 GCA_043785125.1 Bacteroidia bacterium | reverse complement strand
CCATGGCTGAAAACACCATCAAATTAAACAGAATCTTCCGCTCTTCCATTTTCCAACCTCAAAATGCATTATTCTTACTATATTCATCCCTCTTAAATCAACTATTAATTCTCCGAAATTATGAACCACGCCACACGAAGAGAATTTCTACAAACGACGGCAGGTCTATTTTCATTGGGGTTTGCAGGAAGTGCATTCCATTCTACCGGGAACATGCCGCTTCTGTCATTTACTACATTGGGTTGCCCCGACTGGACCTTTCCGGACATTGTCAAATTTGCGGCTGCCAATCATTATGATGGCCTCGAAATCAGGGGCATCCTGCGCGAATTGAATTTACCCAAATGCAAGGAATTCAGCAGCGCTGAAAACATCACCGCTACCCGCAAACTGATGGAGGCCAACAATCTAAAATTTGTTGGTTTAGGATCTTCTGCACAATTGCACCATCGCGATCCTGCCGAAAGACAGCGCCACCTGGATGAAGCAAAGCGTTTTATTGATTTGGCTCAACAACTCAAGTGTCCTGCCATGCGGGTGTTCCCCAATAATTTTCCAAAAGATCAGGAACAGGCTGCGACGATAGAGCTCATTGCAAAGGGACTGCGTGAACTGGGTGACTATGCAAAGGGGGGCGATGTGAAGGTCCTGATGGAAACCCATGGCGACCTGGTTCATGTTGCAGATGTCGAAAAAATAATGAAGTTGGCAGAACATCCCCACGTGGGACTGATCTGGGACGTAGTCAATATGTGGTCAATCACCGGCGAGCCACCCACGCAGGTTTTTGAAAAACTGAAGAAGTACATCCATCATACGCACATTAAGGACGAAAAGCGCGTGGATGGAAAACTGAAATATGTATTGTTGGGAGAAGGTGAAGCGCCCATTTTTGAAGCAATTGATATCCTGGCGAAGGGAGGGTACAAAGGCTATTACAGTTTTGAGTGGGAAAAGTTGTGGCATCCGGAAATTGAATCCCCTGAAATCGCGCTGGCGAATTATCCCAAAGTAATGGCACAGCATTTTAGATAACAGTGAAAAATTAAGAAAATAGCCGGTTCCTGCTCTTCTTTCTATTTTCGCTTCCTAATTCTGCAACTTTGCCTTCGCTTTCCCCAGAGAAATCCGGGTGATCAATACAAACAATACCGGAACAACAAAAATCGCAAGCGTTGTCGCCGCCATCATCCCGCCAAAGACGGTCCATCCAATGGTCTTGCGCGCTTCCGCACCGGCACCGCTGGAAAAGACAAGCGGGAGTACCCCCAATATAAAGGCAAGCGAAGTCATGACGATCGGTCGCAATCGCAATTGTACCGCCTCCAATGTTGATGGGATGATTTCCATTCCGCGATCCACACGCTCCTTGGCAAACTCAACAATTAAAATCGCATTTTTCGCCGCAAGACCAATCAAGGTGATCAACCCGATCTGCGCATAAACATTGTTGGAAAGTTCCGGCAGGAAGGTAAGTGTGAGAATAGAGCCAAACGCACCGATGGGTACTGCAAACAGAACCGAGAAGGGCACCGCCCAGCTTTCATATAATGCTGCCAGAAACAGGAAAACGAAAATGATTGAAATGGCAAAAATCGCAATGATGGTGTCTCCGGCTTTTATTTCCTCACGGCTCAATCCTGCAAATTCATATCCATAACCGCTGGGCAAAGTTTTTGCCGCGACTTCTTTCAATGCATCGATTGCCTGACCACTGCTAAATCCTGCTTTGGGCGAACCGTTTATTTCGATCGACCTGTATATATTAAAGTGAGAAATAAGAGATGGGCTTTCAATTACTTTGGAGGTAATCAATGCAGAGAGCGGAACCATATCGCCCTGGCTGTTGCGCACAAAATATTTGCTAAAATCCGCAAGCGAAGCCCGGTAGCTCGTGTCGGCCTGGGCAATCACACGAAAGTTGCGACCATAGATATTGAAATCATTGATGTAACTGCTACCCAACAATGTCGACAGGGTGCCATATGCGTCCGAAATAAGGACACCCAGTTTCTTTGCTTTTTCGCGATCAACTGTGACTTCATAGCTGGGGGTGTGGCTCGTAAAAAAAGTAAAAGCCAATCCAATTTCGGGCCGTTTGTTGACCTCGGCCAAAAAATTTCTTGCAATACTCTCAAACTGTTGAATATTATCCGTGCTTGTTGTTTGTTGCAATTCAAACGTAAAACCCGCTGTCTGCCCAAGACCGGGAATGGCGGGCGGAGCAATAGCCAGCACCCTAGCCTCTTTAATGTCGCGCGTGCGCTTCTGGATTTCTGTAATGACGGCTTTCAGTTGATCTGCCTTGTTCTTGCGAACGTCCCATGGTTTTAACAAAACGAACAGGGTGCCCACATTGGATTTGTTTGAAAAGGTGATCACATTTAATGCGCCAATCCCCCCTACAGTCTTTACAGCCGGAATGTTTTGAAGCCGCGCCATAATCATCTTGAGCATTTCCACATTGCGCGTGGTGGACGCTGCTTCGGGCAATTCATAAGTGACATACAAACGGCCTTCATCTTCCGTGGGAATAAACCCCGTTGGTTTATTGGAGAAAAGAAAGTACAAACCCACAAAAAGGCAAGCCATCATCACCAAAACATAGCGTGAAGCTTTTATCCATTTGCCAACTCCACGGGTGTAAGAATGAGTAATGCTTCCAAACATCTTATTGAAAGCAATGAAAAAACGATCCAAAATATTCTTTGGAGAATTATCTGCGGGCGATGGTTTCAGCATGATGGAGCACAATGCGGGGGTTAATGACAGCGCAACAAAGGCCGAGATGACCACTGACACAGCGATCGTGATTGCAAATTGCTGATATAGCCTGCCCACTATTCCGGGAACAAACCCAACCGGAACAAAAACCGCACACAAGATAAGCGCAATGGCAATCACTGGACCCGAAATATCCTTCATCGCCTTTTCGGTAGCTTGCCGGGATGTCATTTTTTCATAATCCATATTATGCTGCACCGCCTCCACTACAATGATGGCATCATCCACAACAATTCCGATCGCCAGAACAAAGGCAAACAGGGTGAGCGTATTGATTGTAAATCCAAAAGGAACAAAGAAAATAAAGGTGCCGATCAGGGAAACCGGAATAGCCAATATGGGAATCAGTGTAGCCCTCCAATTTTGCAAAAACAAAAACACAACAAGGACAACTAACCCCAAGGCCTCGACCAGCGTGAAGATTACTTCTTTGATAGATACTTTTACTACTGTTGTCGTTTCCAACGGCACAGCGTAATCGATGTCCTTGGGGAACGACTTTCTTAATTCATCCAGGGTCTTGATCACGGCATCGTATGTGTCCAGCGCATTGGCGCCTGGTGCAAGGTAAACTAACAAAAATGCTGCGGGGTTTCCGTCCACATAGGACGTCGTAGTCCCGTAATCAAAAACTCCCAATTCAATCCTGGCTACATCTTTTAGATAGACTATGCCGCCGGTGGCAGGAATCGTACGGACGATAACATTTTCAAATTGTTCTTTGGTGGTAATTCGGCTGTTGGTCAAGACCGAATATTCAAAACTTTGCGCAGTGGGTTGCGGCATTCCCCCTACCGTACCAGCAGCGATCTGAATATTCTGTTCTGCTACGGCGTTGAGGACATCGGCAGCAGACAACCCAAGACTTGCCAGTTTTTCGGGATTGAGCCAAATCCGCATGCCAAAATCGGCGCCACGTGTGACAATGTCCCCCACACCGGGAACCCGTTGCAGCGCATCCTTCAAATATATATTGGTATAGTTCCCGATGAATCTTGAATCATGTGTTTGGTTGGGTGAATAGATAGCCAGGGCCACCATGATACTCGGATTGCGCTTCCGGGTGGTAAGGCCAAACCGTTTCACCGCGTCGGGGAGCGTCGGTTGCGCTATGCTTACCCGGTTTTGAACGTCCAGTGTGGCAATGCTGACATCGGTGCCCACATCAAAAGTGACTGTGATGCTGCTTTGGCCGCTGCTCGTGCTGTTGCTGGCCATGTAGGACATACCTGGTGAGCCGTTCACCTGGGTCTCAATTGCAGTGGTGGTTGTTTGCTCCACAGTTTGAGCGTCGGCGCCAGTATACAGACCGACGATACTTACGGTGGGCGGAGTAATATCCGGATATTGTGCAATGGGCAAAACTCGCATTGCGATAAGTCCTACCAAAACAATGACAATCGAAATGACGATGGCCGTTACTGGCCTTTTTATGAATACATCTGCAATCATTGCATTGTAAATTAAATGATTTATTTCTTTTGGCCTTGGTTGGGAGGCGAAAACGAAATGGCTGAACCTTCACGCAAGTTTTGCACGCCTTCGGTAACAACCGAGTCCCCTTCGTTCAAACCTTCAGTGATAATAACATTGCGGCCTAAGGCTTTTCCCACCATCACCCGCTGTTGTGTAACTTTACCGCTGTGTGCCACATAAACAAAATACTCACCCAACTGCTCCGTGACAGCCTTGTACGGAATTACAACAGATTGCTGTGCCGAATTATTATTAAGCACTTTGAGGATGCACGGCATTCCGGGGCGGAGTAGGTTTCCAGGATTCGGAAATTCAAAGCGTACAATGATCGTTCCGGTTTGGGCGTTGACCGCACGATCGATAATACTCAGTTTTCCAGGCAACGGATAGGCCGCAGCGCTTACAGAAAGAGTAAATGAGGAATCGTTGGCAACTACTATTTTATGCTGCAACGCGATGAAGCGCACAATCTCTTTTTGATCAATTGAAATATCAACCCCCATGGGATCATCTGATGAAACCGTATTGATGATAGTTTGCCCCGCAGAAACCGCAGCACCAAGCCGTACTTGTGAAAGGCCGATGGTCCCATCAAATGGCGCCGTGATGCTGGTATATCGCACGTTGGTCTGCACACTTTGCACGAGCGCCTTAGCCGCTTCTACTTGTTTGAGTGCCGCCTGGTAATTGGCTTCCGCATTGTCAACCTGCTGCCGGGCAATGGCGTCACTCTTGGCCAATGCACGATAGCGGTTTACATCTTTTTCCGTCTTCCCAAAATTGGCCTCCAAAACTTCAAGGTTAGCGATCGCCTGTTGGTAAGTAGCCTCATATTGCTGACGGTCGAAGGAGTAAAGAAGTTGACCTTTTTTTACGTGGTCGCCCTCATGAAAGTGGATTCCGGTAATGTATCCGTTAACCTGGGGTCTCAATTCTATTTGGTTCAGCGCAACGACCGAGCCTGGATACTCATCATTATAGGGAGCACTCGAAAGCGCTACCTTTTGGATGACAACGGAAACCGACGTGGGGCCCAGTGGGGCTGGTTTCTTGCCACACGAAAACAGCAGCATGGCGAAACATAGCATCCCAAAACTTTTTAACTGCGATAACAACATATTAATCAATGGTTGATTTGTGTGGATTTTTATGAACAGCAATCGTTTGTGCCTGTATTGATTGGAAAGTTCATCACTTTATTTTTTTTGAAAATTCAAAGATAACCGATTTCATTGGGTATCGAGCCTCGGGTTTAAAATGTGGCCACGAGCCCGGATCGTACAAAGCGGACGTCCCTGAACACAAAAAGGCTATTATTAAGTTCGGTTTCACTAAAAAAAATAGAAATAATTTAGCTCGGCTTTCTCTAATTTTAAACACAGAATAGCCGACCTTCAATTCTCACTGGACCCTTCAAACCCTGGTAACATGAATCCGCAAAAAGAAATCGGGGAGTTCTTCCTCCGCGCGCTGCTTCGCATTTCGCTGGCCGGAACAATACTCATCATCATCTTTGACTACTTTTTCCAAAAGGAATTTTTCTGATGATTGGATTTGCTTATTCCATTTTACTGAAAGGAACCGTCAAGATCATTATGCATGGCATCACTTTGGCAAGCATGTTGGCGGTATTCATTTGGCAAACCCAGCACGCCGAATACTACATGAAACCCAATCCGGGGGAAATCATTTCGATGGGGGCTACTTACCTTACTTTGTACCTCATCATCAGCTACACTTCCGGTTATTTGAAGATGCGGTATGATGCCATTCACCTGGAATTAATCAATACCAATTCCGAATTAACAGAGAAGGCCAGCGAAATAGAGACCCAAAATGAAGAGCTGGTGCAGAGCCAGCAAAATCTATATGAATTAAATCTCAACCTTGAAAAAATGGTTCATGACCGGACCGATAAAATCAAGCAGCAGAACGAACAACTCATAAAATATTCTTATAACAATGCGCACCATCTAAGGGGACCTGTGGCCCGTGTGCTGGGATTAATTCAGGTATCCCGACTGGCGGAAAGCGTGGACCACGCATTTCTATTTCAAAAGATCGAAGAACAGACCTATGAAATTGATGCGGTGGTGAGGAAGATTAATGATGAGTTGGGATTTTAATTCGACAATTCGATAATGAGACAATGTGCTAATTCGATAATTAGTTAATTCGGCAATTCAATTCGATAATGTGTCAATGTGCTAATTCGGTCTAATCATTGATTATCGAATTATCACATTACCGAATATTATCGAATTTAACATATTTGCAAGTTAACGAATTAAAAAGAGACTGCCCTTTTAAGACAGCCTCTTTTGTTTAACTGTGTTCCATTGAGAACCCAGGCGTTATTAATAATCAACTATTCCGGACCACCAGCCCACCAAACTTTGGTTGTATAAAGGTTAGGTTTGGTTGAAGTAGCGGCAAAATTTGGATTGCCTGACACTTCACGATTTGGATACTTAAGCCTTTGTGGAATTGTTCCGCCCGTGACATTACCCGGATAGTTCACTGGAGTCAACGCAGGGATGTTTGTTCTCCTCCAGTCTCCCCACGCTTCATACCAGTTCATGTAGTGGTTGGCCCACAATTGCTCACCGATCATTGTCAATCCTGTCGCTCCAGGGACATAAGGAAAAAGGGTCAGATATGCATCGTCCACACCGGCCGCAACATCAAGAGAAGCGTCATAGGGGGTGTACATGTGCATAGAAGCCTTAACACCGTTTGCATAATAGGTTGCAGCGCTAAATGCACCGCCAAGTCCCCGTTCTGCAGCCTCAGCCAAAAGAAGCTCAACTTCCCCGTAATTCATCAACAGATAAGGATCATCGAGATCTAGCATCTTGATATTCATTTTCGAGTAGGCCACGTCCGGATTAGAGACGCCATCTTCGGTTAGAAGAAGAGCAGGGTCCTTGCCGTTGGGCATGCCCCTTTGATTAAGCGGAGCCATCCCGGTTGGTGTGGGAGTCCAAGTCGATGCACCATTGACTACGGTCCAGCTTCCAATTCCTCCTGAAATGATCAAGAGTCTTGGGTCATCATCTGCCGTGCTTAATGCATTCGGGCCCTTAAGCCAATTAACCAGCGTTTTACTCAAAAAGATAGGTTGTCCTCCATCTCCCGGGTAAAAGGCACGGGAAATTCCATTTTGGTTTGTCCACTGGCTGGGGCCGGTGGCCATCGGACACCACACATTGTCGGCATTACTGGTGAAAACCCCACCCGCAATTGCTTTTGCAATGTAGGTTTTAGCGGTAGCAGGATCCACGTTAGAAATCTTCATGGCAAAGCGAAGCATCAAGGAGTAACCCCATTTTTTCCACTTGACAATATCACCGCTGTAGTAAAGATCAGCAGCGCTAAACCCGTCGTCCGCTAGTGTTTTATCCAGTGCCGCGCTAGCGTCATCAAGTTCTTTCAGCAGATCGGCGTAGATGTCCTTTTGCTTGTCGTAGTGCGGGAAGTAAATTCCGTCCGAAGCTCTTTCCGCCTCGAAATAAGGAACGCTACCGTAATAATCCGTTGCCCTGGCAAAAAGAAATGCCCTAAGGATCCTGGCAGCGTTCTTCAGGTTTTGTTTATTACCCGCATCATAGCCACCGACACTCGTCTGCTTAATAATTTCAGCGGTTTTCAGCAACTCGTCTCCGAAAAAGAATTGAAAGGGAGCTTCTGCGGTCTCAAAGTTATCGGTGTATCGATCACCCGGATAAATCCCCCCACTTCCTCCATTGGCAAGTTGCTGGATTGCATAAGAACACATTCCAATGTTAGTTCTCCAGTCAGTATAACGATTGTCGCCGGAACCCCCGCCCGCTGCGGATGCTAGTTGGGCTGGTGTAAACATGAAATTGAGATTGATCTGTTTAACGGCCTGTGGATTGGTATTCAAATTGTGTAGCTCGGTTGTATCACATCCCACCACAAAGATTGCGGCAATCAATGTGCATAAAATTAGTTTGCTTAAGTATTTCATTGCTTTACTTTTTTTAATGGTTAGAATGTAGCTCTTAAGTTGAAGCCATAAGTGCGGGTCGGTGGCATACCAAAGTAATCCAGACCTTGTGCATTGCTGCTGGTGTAGCTGGATTCCGGATCGATATTCGGGGTTTTCTTATACAAAATCGCCAGATTCCGGGCTACTAAAGAGAACGTCAAAGTCTGAAACGGCGTCTTGCCTAAGATCGATTTGGGGATACTATACCCAAACGTAATCTGGCGAAGTTTAATAAAGGAGGCATCGTACACAAATTTGTTTTCTGCCCGCTCGCCCAATTGGCCCCAATAATTTTGTGCTTCCCCCGGAGTCAGGGTTTTGGTGAAGTCGCTATAGACTGCGTTTCCGCTACCATCCGTGCCTGTTTGAATGGCACCGGTAACCGTTAATGGAGCTTCTCCCGCACGTCCTTGGAGTGTTTGCTTTGTGAAGCCTCCTTCGGTCATCCGTACGTTGGTACCCGAATAAATTTGCCCG
>JAYVXP010000035.1:0-2650 GCA_043785125.1 Bacteroidia bacterium | reverse complement strand
TGAAGGATGGCGGTGGCTTTTAAACCATCGACCTGGAGAACGCCACTGATGCCAGCGGCAAGCAATTTGCCATTTGCCTCGATCAGTTGGTTTACTTTTCCATCAACTCCTTCCACACTTTTGAAAACATACCGTATTGATTTGAGAACGCGGCGTATTAATTTCTGAGGTTGGCCATTGGGCTTCTTTCCCGAGTTAGAGCCATCCGTGGCTTTTTTGTCTTTTTTGAAAAACGAAAACAGACCCTTCCTGGTTTTGGGCGGCGCATCCTTGGGGGTTTTTGCCTGTTGGGACTGACTGGTGACAAAGGTTTCATCCGCATAAACCTCTTCCCTAATTAAAGCGAAGAGGCCCAGCGTTGTTCCGACATAAAGCTGTCCCTTGAAGCCATAAGAACATAGCAGATTACCGGCAAGGCCTGGGTAATGATTGTAAGAACGGAAAGGCAAATAAGGAGCAATCCGGGTAAATCCATAGTCGTGCGCGACCCATACCCCGAGATTACGGTCACATAAAATCGAGTATACTTCATTGTCCGGCAATCCAGTGTAGTAATTGGTAATCTCTTCTGTACCACCTGTATTTGGATTAATGAACACCACCCCTCCACGAAGGGTACCAATCGCCACCAATTTTTCATTGACCCATGTTCCCGCTACTACGACATTGTTCTCAAGGAATGATGAATCCTTTGAATGAATTTGTTTTAAGCCTGTTGTGGCGTCAAATGTGTACAACTGATTGGATGTACCCAAAAGAACTTTATTAGAACCTGAAAGGGTAGTGGAGAAAAGTAAGCCTTGATTTCCCGATAGCGCAAAATCGGACGTCACCAATTTATCCTTATCAATTCTAAAAAGTGTGTTGGTCTCCGTCTCAACATAAACATTCCCTGCAATCTCAAATAGCCCTGTAAAGGAAGGTTGTTGTGGGCCAACCTTGATTACTGATTCAGTTTTCCCCGAGGCCACTGAAAAAACATAAACGCTTTGCTCATTCATGAAAAACAGTTTGTCTTTCAATGAGAGGCTGGAAATAATTTGTGAGGCTCCGGATTGCCCTTTTGAAAGAGTCAAGTAGGTTCGCGCATTTTCAGAACCCCATACAAGCTTTCCATAACCACTGGAACCTCCGATAAAAACGTCTGAACCCTGAGCCGTTACAGTGTAAACAGGTCCAGGGGTGGCTATCAGCGACCAGTTCCGTCCATCAAACTCCAAGACACCGCTCTTGTTGGCAAAATAAATGACGCCATTGTTATCCTGCGCCATGTCGAACGTAACATAATCGATGCGTTCATCAGAAGGTGTGTATTGTGATAGAAAATAATTTCCCGTTTGTGCATGGGAATTTATGCCAATAGCCATCAAGACAACGACAGCAAAATCTTTAAGAAGTTTCATAGTGCAAGTTTGGCATTCTTCAAAGTTAAGAGATTAACCAAACAAAAAAGGTGGGATTTTAACCTGCCTTTAACAAATTGCTTAACGGTCCTTATTTGATAACCAAAGGTCAGTTTAGCTTATCCGGCTCCAATTCACCATCGACTTCTTTGCAGACTCTACCTGCCTTTTAATAACCTGATTTTCTGGTTTCTTGAGTTCCGGATCGGTTTCCAGAATTTTTATTGCCACCTCCCTGGCTTCCCCCAAAAGTTTTCCGTCTTTGGCCAGATCCGCAATCAGCAAATCAAGAATTCCGCTTTGCTGCGTGCCCATCAGATCTCCAGGACCGCGGAGTTGAAGATCTGTCTCGGCTATTTCAAAACCATTGTTGGTGTGCACCAGCGTATTGATGCGGACTTTCGATTCGGCACTTAGTTTATAATCTGTGATTAAAATACAATAGGATTGATCTGCTCCGCGGCCCACCCGGCCCCTCAATTGATGCAGTTGTGAAAGGCCAAACCGTTCGGCACTTTCGATCACCATCACCGATGCATTGGGCACATCTACTCCTACTTCGATGACGGTAGTCGCCACCATGATTTTTGTTTGTCCCTTTACAAAGCGTGCCATCTCAAAATCTTTGGCTTGTGACTTCATCTTGCCATGGACGATGCTGATGGCAACATCCGGAAACGCGCGGGCCATGCTTTCATATCCGTCCATCAGGTGTTTAAGATCCAGTTTTTCAGATTCCTCGATCAGCGGATAAACAACATAGATTTGTCTCCCTTCTTCAATTTGTTTCCTGATAAAGCCGTTGACCACGAGCCGATGCGAATCATATTGGTGTGTGGTCTTGATCGGTTTTCTTCCTTTCGGCAGCTCATCAATGACTGAAATTTCAAGATCACCGTACAAAGTCATCGCCAAAGTGCGCGGGATGGGCGTGGCCGTCATCACCAAAACGTGAGGGTACATTTCTGCATTTTTTTTCCAGAGTTGAGATCGCTGGGCTACGCCAAAACGGTGCTGCTCGTCTATGATTGCCAGACCGAGCTTCTGAAATTTTACCACTTCTTCCAGTAGAGCATGGGTTCCTACCAGGATGTTCATTTCACCGGCTTCGAGGGAGGCGTGTAGAATTTTGCGTTCCCTTTTTTTTGTCGAGCCGGTAAGCAGTCCAATGCTGATTCCCATTTTGTCTGCCTCCTTCTTCAGGTTGGCATAATGTTGCTGTGCAAGAATTTCTGTCGGCGCCATCA
>JAYVXP010000034.1:0-2658 GCA_043785125.1 Bacteroidia bacterium | reverse complement strand
AGCGAGATCCCCGCGTGCTGGCTTTTGGCGAGGATGTTGGAAGAATAGGAGATGTCAACCAGGGTTTTGCGGGATTACAAGAGAAGTATAGCGACCTCCGTGTAACGGATACGGGCATTCGTGAGTGTACAATACTCGGTCAGGGAATAGGCCTTGCGTTGCGCGGCCTTCGCCCGATAGCAGAGATTCAATACCTGGACTATTTATTATATGCGATTCAAATCATGTCGGATGACCTGGCATGTTTGCAATACCGGACCAAAGGAGGACAGAAGGCGCCGTTGATCATCCGGACACGCGGCCACCGGCTGGAAGGTGTATGGCATGCAGGTTCGCCGATAAGTTTGGTGCTGGGCAGCATTCGGGGGATTTATGTTCTTACGCCCCGTGACATGACTCAAGCTGCCGGATTTTATAATACAATGCTGAAGTCAGATGATCCGGCTTTGTTGATTGAATGTCTGAACGGTTACCGGATGAAGGAAAAGTTACCGGATAATATTGGAGAGTTTACGCTGCCATTGGGGGTGCCGGAATTAATCCGGCAGGGTGAAGACGTAACGATCGTGACGTACGGTTCGATGTGCCGGATTGTAATGGAAGCGGCCCATGATCTGGAAAAATTGGGCATTTCGTGTGAAGTTATTGATGTGCAGACGCTCCTGCCGTTTGACATTCATCATGTGATCGTGGAGTCAATAAAAAAAACTAACCGGGTTGTGTTTGCGGATGAAGATGTGCCCGGCGGCGCTACATCGTTTATGATGCAAAAGGTGCTGGAAGAGCAGGCAGCTTATCAATATCTGGATTCAAAGCCACTGACCATCACCGGAAAAGAGCATCGGCCAGCGTATGGCAGTGACGGCGATTATTTCTCAAAACCCAACCCCGAAGAGATCGTCGATACGATTTATGCGATGATGCAGGAGGTGGATCCGGACAAATTCAAGTCTATCTACTAAACGCTATCCGCTTTTACGAATATCGAGCAACTTAAAATCCCCTGTTGTAATGGTATTGCTCTTAATCAAGGCCCTGTCCTGGATGGTGATCTTTAGCATTAACGTCTTGATGCTGAATAAAGGAAGAAAACCAGCGCTCTCCATACTATTTCGAATACTCCCGTCAAGAGGAGTTTTCCGGCTGAGGTCTTTTGATAGAATGGGGAAACGTTGATTGAACGAGGTAACTCCACAATTTGGGTAAGCAAATTGTGCTAGCCAATCGAACTTAGTGTACGAGCCATCATTGTTTTTTATAAAGAAGTCAACAAAAAAATTATAATGATTTGGATTGAGTTGAAAGTAAAAGGTATCCAGCTTTGCGTTCACTGTTTTAATCTCCCAATTGATGCAGTTATACGGTTTAGAAAAAGGTGGGAGCGTGTCATACTGGGCAATGGTACGCTTGGTTTTATAGGTAACGTAAGTGCCATCGGGAAACCTGAAATAGTTCTTATCGTTGTAAGGTGCCGATAATTCCGAGGCATCAAGGCCAAGATTTCCGTCGCCGTCTTTAAATCGGACTGTTACAATCAAGGAGTCAACTGCCGAAGGGTCGGCAATATCCCTGAAAATGATGTTGTCAAAAATAATTTCCGGGACATTGGAATACAGGGGAGGGTCGGCGCAGGAAGCCAGGAAGATGGCCACCACTACACACCCGGCAACCCAATTTACTACCAATTTCATTTATTATACATTTACCAACCTGTAAAATTGTAAACGCTTGCAGACTTTTAAAAGTTTTACCAAGGATATATATCCGTTAAACGATGATTCATTTCAGGAAATTGCGTTGGAATTGTTCCGTTTTCAGGCTACTAACAGTCAAGTATATCAAAATTACCTCACTTATCTCGGGGTAGCGGCGTCCGAGATTACCAAGATTTATGAGATTCCATTCCTTCCCATCTCTTTTTTCAAGTCCCACACTATCGTTTCCGGGATTTGGACACCTGAATTGATTTTCACCAGCAGTGGCACAACCGGGCAGGAAGTAAGCCGGCATTCGGTACCATCATTGTCATTTTACCTCCATCACAGCCAGCGAATCTTTGAAACGTTGTTTGGTCCACTGGAACAATTTCATGTCGTGGGCTTGCTTCCTTCTTACCTTGAACGCACGGGATCATCCTTGGTGGCCATGGTAAATCATTTCATTAACATTAGTAAGTCACCGGTTTCTGGCTTTTACCTCAACGATCTGGAAGGGCTAGTCACCCAACTGGAGCGCCTGAAAGATGATCGAAAAGTTTTATTGCTGGGGGTTTCGTTTGCCTTGCTTGACCTGGCGGAACAATATGAAGTTGACCTTCGGCACTGTATGGTAATGGAAACGGGGGGCATGAAAGGAAGACGTCAGGAGATTACAAGGCAGGAACTGCACGAAATACTCTGCAAGAACCTGAATATTGAGAAAGTCTATTCGGAGTACGGAATGACAGAACTTCTTTCTCAAGCCTATTCCCAGGGGGATGGATTATTCCGATCTCCTCCATCCATGCGTGTGATTTTAAGGGAAATAAATGACCCCTTTGGTCACGAAATCCCGTCTGCCGGTATTATTAACGTGATTGACCTTGCAAACGCGCATTCCTGTGCATTTATTGAAACCCAGGATTTAGGAAGGTTGCACCAGGATGGTCATTTCGAGGTA
>JAYVXP010000033.1:0-2664 GCA_043785125.1 Bacteroidia bacterium | reverse complement strand
GATTAAAGTAGCGTGAAAAGCTGTTGCCACAATTGATCATACTTTTTCCATTTCAACAAGTTGATACCCCAATGTGGGCTTGCACTGGTCATAAAAGCCGAAACTTTTCCATTGCCGTATTGGCGGGCTGCCAGCAACGGAAACCACTTACCCATATATTGGATATCGAGAATTGAAGTGCAACCTTCGCGTAGTTTAGTTTCATTGAAACCGAGCAGGGGTGGAATCTCATCCAGGGTGATGTCTTTCAAAACGGGATGCGCCGGATTCGGCATGCGCACCGGAAAACTGGACGTTGATTCAATCAAATCATCACCCTCCCGGCATACTACCGGCAGCACTTCATGAAAGGGTACTCTTCCCCATCCCCCTTTTCCAATTTCACCACTGAAGCTATACCATCCTCCCATCATGTGAAAGTGACCCCCTTTTTTCACCCACTCCTCCAAAAGGCTAAACCGGTCTGGAAAGGTTACGTATTCGTCTCCCCATTTATTTCGGTTAAAAAAATCCGGGTGCAGCATGAGCACTTTCGTCTCCACATCGCCAAATACAATTACATGAGCCCACTTCAGACGCGTTTCAAAATCCTCCGGTGACATATTATAGAGTTCCCACGAAGGCTGGGAAAAAACCTCCGCACCTGCTATTCCTTTTACAGCATCAACAAATCGCTGCGCATAGTTGAGAATCTCTACGCCTTTGGTGGCCGATAAGAAGGGGGACTCAATATAATTTTGCCCTGTATGAACACACCAGTTACCAACGTGCCAGATATTAAATTTTTGCATGGTCTGAATTTTAAAAGGTAATATACTACCAAAATTCACTTGGCATTCATTCTGTTCTCAAATATTCAGACGGTGATTAACACCTGATCCTACTTATGTTTACAAAGATGACCCATTGAATATATTGAAAATATCGGAATTAATTCCTAAAAGTCAGCTTGGGGCGGAATTCTTTAACACAGAGGAAACAAAGGAATGCTCACTGAGGTCACAGAAATTATATTGGCTTATCCCGTCGTTCTTTAGCTTTTTAAAACATCTCTGTGGGTATTTCCTCTGTGCATTCTGTGTGAAATGCATTGGCTGCCAAACGGGAATCAAATTTATCTTAACATGAAGGTTGATTAATCAAAATCAGTTAACTTCAACACTCACTTAAATTTCACATCCCGACAAATCTTCAGCGCATGAAAAAACCCTTAGTACTATTTATTCTCCTTATTGTTCTGTTCATGACATCCTGTAATAATTCCACGCAGCAGGACTATTCCGGCTGGCGAACTTATGCGGGATCAAAGGACGGAATACGTTACTCCTCGAATGATCAGATTAACAAAAACAATATCTCCCAACTGCGAGTAGCCTGGACCTACAGTTCAAACGACAAGGACCCAAACAACCGATCCCAAAATCAGTGCAACCCCATCGTCGTCGATGGAATTCTTTACGGCGTCACACCGCGGGTAAAGTTGATTGCATTGAATGCCGCAACCGGCGAACTGAAGTGGCTATTCGATCCGGCCTTACTGGATGAAGGCTCAAAAAATAATCCCGCCTCATTTTTTAAAGTGGCACGCGGTGTTGTTTACTGGGAAGCTGAAAAAGGAGTAGACAAGAGAATCATTTATGGCGTAGGTTCAAAAATTTATGCCATCAACGCTGCGGACGGAAGTCAGATTAGAAACTTTGGACAGGACGGGTATATTGATTTGGTTGAAAATCTTGATCGGGAAAAAGGAACCTTCAATCCTTCCATGGCAAATACGACCCCGGGCGTTATATACAAGAATTTATATATCGTCGGTATGCGGGTAGAAGAATCAGCCGACGCTGCGCCGGGTCACATCCGTGCTTATGATGTGCGGACCGGCAAACTGGTCTGGATGTTTCATACCATTCCGCATCCCGGTGAAACCGGTTATGATACCTGGCCCGACAAAGATGCTTGGAAAAAATTAGGCGGAGCAAATAGCTGGGCCGGCATGTCCCTGGACGAAAAGACAGGAATTATTTATGTCCCAACCGGGACTGTTTCAGGAGATTTTTATGGTGGTAACCGTATAGGGCAAAATCTCTTTGGCAATTCACTTCTCGCGCTCGATGCGGCAACCGGAAAATACATCTGGCACTATCAGGTCGTTCATCACGATTTGTGGGACCGTGATTTGGCGGCAAATCCGAACCTGGTCACTGTCACGCATGAAGGAAAAAAGATTGACGCTGTAGCACAGATCACCAAGCATGGCTTTGTTTTCCTTTTTGACCGGGCCACCGGCAACCCGGTTTTCCCGATAGAAGAAAAGGTCATGCCGGTTTCCGATTTACCAGGAGAAGAACCGTGGCCCACACAACCCATCCCCACGTTGCCGGAGCCTTTTGCGCGGCAAACACTGACCGTGCAAGATGTATCGGACCTAACTCCTGAAACACATGATTATCTTATTGATCAGTTCAATCAGGTGGAATACAACGCAATGTTCACCCCGCCAAGTAAAAAAGGAGTTTGGATTTTCCCGGGTTTTGATGGGGGTGGCGAATGGGGTGGTGCCGCTGTTGATCCGGAGAGCGGCGTACTTTATGTAAACAGCTCGGAATTGCCCTGGGCTTTAACCATGATCGACATTCCGCGGAATGAAGACAAGTCGGTAAAGGG
>JAYVXP010000032.1:0-8788 GCA_043785125.1 Bacteroidia bacterium | reverse complement strand
GGATGATCAGATTAATTTTGACCGAATACGGTTAGTTAAAAAAAATTATCTGCAATGGAAATCACCGAGATCAAAGCCCAACTCACCATCGAAAAAGTATTAGAACACTACGGGCTGAAGACCAATACGCACAACATGCTATGCTGCCCGTTCCATAACGACAAGACCCCGAGCATGCAGATATACCGGCAGACCAATACGTGGACATGCTTTAGCTCCAACTGTAATGCGGGAACGGGAGACGTGATCGACTTTATCATGCACAAAGAAAAAATCAGCAAGCACGAAGCGATCCTGAAAGCCAAAAACCTTGCCGGGTACAACGAGCCGGAAGCACCATATGAAAAATTGTTCAAAGTATTTTTAACGAATGTGAAGAAAGCAGACAAGGCACAAGCCTATTTGAAAGAGCGCGGCCTGAATGCAACACAAATCGAAATCGGCTACAACAATACCACGTGGGAACAGATGCGCTACTGCCTTGTCTTCGCCCTGAGGGACAGGAAAGAAAAGATCGTGAGTTTGTACGGAAGGAATATCTACAACACGATACAGCAAAAAATCGGAGAAGACCAGACAGCAGGCCGCCACTACTACACACGCAACCGTAAAGGACTTTACCCCAGTTACCCGAAAGCAGACACCAAAGCGTTAATCCTTACGGAAGCTGTTATCGATGCATCCACACTTTTGCAAAACACTTCCATCAAAACCAATTACTCCCTACTTGCCTGTTATGGTACGAACGGATTTACTCAAGAACATGAGCAGGCGATCAAAGAATTAAAACAACTGGAAGAAGTAATTATTTTCTTCGATGGCGATGAAGCAGGCCGGGAAGGAACAAAACGCATCGCTGATAAACTCCACCAACTGAAACCTGAAATAAAAATCAGTTCAGTGAACACCCCGGAAGGTGAAGACGTGAACAGCCTATCACTTGGCCACGAGCAAGAAATCTTCTCTCATTTACTCGACAACCGCACAGCCTTTTCTTTTTCAAATGAAAATAAAAAAAACGCGCCTGCGCCCAACCCACAGTTTGATACGAGCAATCCGCTCAAGCTCACTTACCGGACGCTATCAGCCAACTACTATGTGAAAGGCGGATTGAGAAGCGAGGCCGACAGCATGCGCGTGAGCCTGGATATCGAGCACCCGCAGAACAAACGCAAGAGCCGCAGCAAACTGGATCTGTACGAAGACAAACAGATCGAGAAGATCGCTCGTGAGGCCGCAGAGAAATTGCAACTACGCGCGGACCTGGTGCAGCTGGACCTCGAACTGTTCACGGAACTATTGGAGCAGCACAGAGAGAAGCAAAGCGCACCGAAGGAACAAGCAGCAGAAAATAAAGTCCCATCGCACTACGAAAAGCAAGCGATAGAATTTTTAACCAAGCCCAACCTGATCAGAAGGTGGAACGAACTGATCGGCAAGGCCGGAGTAGTGGGCGAAGAAAACAGCCGGATGTTTTTGATGGCCATTGCGATCACCCACAAGATGAGAGATCCGCTGCATGCGCTGATCCAGGGATCGAGCGGCAGCGGCAAGACCCATTTGATGGCCAAGGTCTACGACTTTATCCCGGGGGAAGACAAGAAGAATTTTACACGCGTGACGGAAGGCAGCTTGTACAACTACGGCATGTATGATCTGCAAAACAAACTGATCTGCATCGAAGATCTGGACGGCATGAAAGAAGAAGCACAGTTTGCTTTTAGAGAGCTTCAAAGCAAAGGCATGATCATTAGCTCGACCAGCACCAAAGACGATAACGGAAATATCAGCGCCCAGGAGAAAACAGTTTACGGCCCGATAGCTTCAATGAGTTGCACCACGAAAGGAGAAATCTATGAAGACAACATGAGCCGCTGTTTTATTATCGCTGTCGATGAAAGCCATGAGCAGAGCAAGAAAGTGATCCACTACCAGAACATGAAAGCGAGCGGCCAGATCGATGAGCAGAAAGAAAAGCAGTGCACGGAATTTATCAGGGCGATGGTGAGCCTTTTAAAGAGTTACGAAGTGATCAACCCATATGCCGACAAAGTCCACTTGCCTGACGAAGCGCACAAGATCAGAAGGCTGAACGGATTGTACCAGGCGTTTGTAAAAGCAATCACGC
The DNA here is from genome assembly GCA_043785125.1 of Bacteroidia bacterium. Classification (GTDB taxonomy): domain Bacteria; phylum Bacteroidota; class Bacteroidia; order Cytophagales; family Cyclobacteriaceae; genus ELB16-189. The sequence continues at coordinate 6,660 of JAYVXP010000032.1, read as the reverse complement.
TGATGCACCAATATCAAAGAAGAAGGGACGAACGCGGCAGACTGATCAGCGAGAAAGAAGATTTACAGGTAGCAGCAGAAATATTGTTCGAAAGCATTTTACTGAAAGTGGATGAACTGGACGGAAGCCTGCGACAGTTTTATGAACGCTTGAAGCAGTATATCAAAACAAAAGGCAACGGCCATCATGAAAGCTACGAGTTTGGCCAGCGCGAAATAAGACAAGCCCTGCACGTAAGTAAAACACAATTGCACCGCTACCTGCACGACCTGGAGCAACTTGAATACATCCGGCAGTCCGGAGGTTTTGCTAACCGTGGCTTCAACTACAAAGTACTGTACTGGGATAATGTACAAGTATTGAGATCAAAAGTAAAACGCCACTTGCAAGGGCAACTCGATCAACTCGAATTAGTGGCAGCGTAAAAAAATACCCTGGCGTTCCATGTCTTTGGAACGCCAGATGGAACGCCAGAATTTTAAAAAAACTTCAAATCTGTTTTAGAAATAAAGATTCTAAGGCCAAGTCGGCCCTGGCGTTCCGCGTTCCAAGAAAGTGTTAAGGAGAAAAATAAAAAATACAGCTATGGAAATATTCATCATCCGCACGAAATACTACCAACAGCACCACCGCAGCTTCAGGAACTACTTGCAAGCCGTGGGCTACAGTGAAGCAAGCAGGGACACGTTTGACAGCGGCCTGCGAGAATTTTTGTGGTGGCTTGAAGAACAGAAGATCATGAGCCTTGACCGCGTAAAGGAAAATGATATTGAAAAATTTTACTCTTATCAGCAAGAGCGGCCCAACAGCAAGAAAGACGGAACGTTGAGTGAAGGCCGGATCGGCATGCACATGTACGTGCTCAAACTATTCTTCTCTCACCTGCAAGAGACCGAACAGATCGAAGTCAACCCAATGGGCGATCTGTACTATGCGCACTCGTTCAAGAACCAGCGTGAGAACCTATTGAGCAGGGAAGATATCCAACGGCTTTATGAGGTCTGTGAGACGGCCAAGGCAAAGGCTGTCCTCGGACTTGTTTACGGCTGTGGCCTGAGAAGAAAAGAAGTGCTCAAGCTGGATGCAAGAGATGTGCACTTCAGGAACGGGATGCTCTACGTGCGTGAGGGTAAAGGCGGAAGAAAGCGGACGATCCCGTTGAGCAAAACAGTACTGGAAGACCTGAAAGAATATTACTACATGCAACGGCCGAAAGAAGTCAATGGCAACAACACCGACAACCTTGCCGCTTTTATGATCAACAACCGGGGCAGCCGAATGCGCGAGTGGAGCTACAACGGAGAGATAAAAAAACTTCTGGTCAAGACAGGATTGAATGAGCAGATCACCATGCACCATTTTCGTCATGCCATTGCCACGCACCTGATCGAGAGCGGCATGAAGACCGAACAAGTAAAGGATTTTTTAGGGCATGCCAGCATCGAGACCACACAGACCTACACGCACATCACTAGCACCCAAATGAAAAAGACCACGGCCTATGGAACTCAAACATTACCTGCTTGAGCGCTTCACGAAACGTTCAGCACATTGCTACACACTAATGATCGATCATTACTGCAACCAGGTACAGAAACCGGAGCACGCGAAATACAAAGACGTTTTAACCTATCTGGAAAAGAGAAGAAGTGAAGGACGCCATGCAAGGACCATCATGAGCTACTTGTCAGCGATCAAAACATATTACGACTGGCTGAAGAAGACCGGAAGAAGGAAAGATCATCCCTGCAAGCACTTAAGATTGAAAGACCGGATCGATCCGCGCGTGAACGTTCAAGACCTTTTTTCTTCAATTGAATTGGATCTCCTTTTAGAGCAGGAGCAGGAAAAAAACTGGCACACTGAAAACCTGGTCCTCCGGGACAAAGTGATTTTAACCTTACTGATCTACCAGGGGCTGACAATAAAAAACATTGCAAGCCTTGAAGTGAAAGAAATAAACCTTGAGCAAGCAACGGTCTACATCAGAAAGGGAACAACGCTGAATGCAAGAACGCTTGAACTACATCCCAAACAAATCATGATGATCAGCCGCTACCTCACTGAAGAACGCCTGGCACTGAACCGGAAGAATAGCAGTAAGTTGATTTTGACCAAAAGAGGAAATGCAGAGAGTGGTTGTGCCGCGCGAAAAATAATGAAACAGTTCAAGCACTTGTTCCCCAACAAAAATCTAACCGCGCTCACGGTCCGCCAGAGTGTGATCGTAAACCTTTTGAAAGCCGGAAAAGATATTAGAGCCGTTCAGGTATTTGCCGGGCACAAAAGCCCGATGACAACAGAGCGATATCAACAGACAGGTATTGAAGAACTGACCGCAGCAGTGATGAAGTTCCACCCGTTGAAATGAAAACAGCGCATCAAAAATCCCCGCCTTGTGAGGCACAAGGCTTGCCCGGTCTTTTTGCTGCTTCCGTACAGCCCCCCTCATGCAAGTTTTTACTGTCACAGTTTTTGCGGACCAGCACACTTGCAGCACATTGCTTTTTTGTTTTCAATTGAAAGGGACTAAGGCAAACAAAAAATCAAAGAGCTGCCCCACCCGCGAAGGCAAAAACGTGCGCCAGAAAAACTTGCCCAAAGCTAAATTACATAATGTGGCTTTATACAACTCCTCGAAAGGCAAAGCGGTGTGCTAGGCGCACTTCAAAACCTGCGGGTTGTATAAAGACATTATGTAAAATATCCGCTCATGGAGTGCGAAGCGCACAGTTGAAAAATGAGTATTAGCAAGACGTGTTTTGGGAGGCCTAAAACCCAAACAGCAAGGAGTGCATTGGAGGGCAAACACAAACCGATCAGAAAGTGCATTTACAGCAAGACGGAATCACACCGGGTGTTGATTGCTGGCCCCTGATCGGAGCTACCGGAATGAAGATCAGCACGTTAGGATTTTGAAAAGTAGTACAGTGTTTTGAAGAAAGTAGTACTTTTTGCAAAAAGGCATCGAAACCAGCGTAGAATCGAACATTGGTGTACTACTTTTTGGTGTAGCAAACCGGAAATACAAGGTCGCTGCCTCACTGAGCGCGCCCAGGTGAAAGCAGTGCCAAGCCAACGTGATCCACGTGGGCTTGCTTCATTTTTTTGAAGCGCATATGCCGCACGTTCCATCACACATCCAAAGCACATGCCCTCCAAAAAAACGGCCTACCTTTAGGAGATTTTAAATAACAGACATGGATCATAAATTATTGGAAAGTTGCTGTGATCAAGGGCCAAGCTGGGTACAAAATGCCGTTGAGAACTTGCTATTTCCTTTTTTAGTAGCCGCAACAACTTATGTTGTAATTACAAAACTTGATGAGTGGAAAAAGAGAAGAAGTTATAGCAAACTTGGAGCAGTGATCGTTGAATCATTGATTGAAGAAGTCAAGACGGGGATGGAGATTTTAAACGATGCTCAAAATCCAGCAAAGACTTCAACCAATCCCCTGCCCAAGAAAAGTTGGAACGGAATGACTACGATCCCAGACGATGTTTTACTTAGAATAATTGAAGTGTCAGAGAACGTGATACCGAGAGGCTTTCCACCTATAGAGATCATGTCTCATTGCAAGAATTATTTTGAGTTTATCACATTTAACTGGGAAAGTAATGTTCTGGTTAATGGAGGGGCTAACTGGAAAGCAATTGCCGTAGAGTTTAGTAAAGGGTACACTCCAGCGGTACAAAACGTATTGAGCATGTTGGTACAAACAAAGGAGCTTTTAATCGCTAACTCAAAGAAGTGGATGCCAAAGTAAAAGACCACGGTTCATTTTCTTTTCAATTGAAAAAAAGAAGGTCAGAAAAATAACGCTAGTAGCTGAAGGACGAAGCCGGAGAAAAGTAGCCCAAGTCCCAGTTGAAGTTTTTGGTTCTTCCTTTTGTTTACTCCTGGAATTTCTTCCTTATTGAAAATGTAAGTTGTAACATCTGTCTTCTGAAACATGAGCAGAACGCCAAACATATCGGTGATTAACCCTAAGCCATTTAAAACAGAACTTACCTTGATATGATCCATGTTGAAAGGTAATAACTATTATCTTTACGCTGCGGGTTATAGCCTTGCAGAACGTTCTTTGAAACCCTCGTGTAAGGGTTAAAAAAGTAAGCGGAAAAGAGGTACAGGAATAATGGAAGTTTACTTCGATGACTTGACCATCACACAGATAAAAAGTCCAGTTGTAGAGACCACTGACTACTACCCCTTCGGTCTCGTTGCGCAAAATTTTCAACGAGAAAGTGAAGTGCCACAAAACTTCAAGTACAATGGCATGGAGCAGATCAACGACTTGAGTCTTGATTGGATTGATTACGGAGCCAGGATGTACATGCCGGAGATTGGAAGATGGGGAGTGATAGATCCCCACAGTGAAAGCAGCCGCAGGTGGAGCCCGTACAATTATGCAATGAACAACCCGATCAGGTTCATTGACCCGGACGGTATGGATGTAACAGAGATTGCGGGCGGGGTACGCATTGATGGAGCGGACATTGCAGGCGCATTGTCTCAAATTCAATCCATGCTCCAGAGTTCACAGGAGCAGAATTCGCAGACCCAGGATCAAGAACCGGATAGCAATGGAAAAGATCCTAACATGGAGAGCGGTGGTGGAGAAGATCCTAAGAAGAAAAAGGACGACAAAAAGAAGGATGATAAAAAGGACGACAAGAAGGATGATAAGACAGAGGATGCTACAACAGTTCTTCTCTTAACGACAACAACTGTTGTTGAAGCACCCTTACTCCCCATTGCTATAAGCGGAGCTGCAGGATGGACAATTGGACAGGCAATGGGCGAAAGTATTGATGCAGTCGCTGATGGTGTTGCGACAGCGTTAGAGACAATAGGAGTTCCCAGTGAATTGGTTCGAGGCCCAAATCAACTTGATGCTCATGGAAAACCAAAACAAAGTTCCGGAAAACTTAAAGGAGCGAAGGCAGATAAACATGAGAAACAATACACACATGGCGGTAAAAACAGACCAGTAAACCCCAACCAAAGAAAGGGTGCAGAAGGTAGAAGGACTAAAGGAAAAACCGAGGATTAAAATATTAAGTTATGCAAAGTAAAATTTTAAATGATGCGTGGAAAGCAAAGTCGTTAATTGGCATTAGGACAAAGGCTGAAGATTGGAATGAATCTGTTATTGGTTTTATCACCGAATTGAATGATCTGTCGCTAACCATAAATGAGGTAGATAAGAATGGCTTCTTGTCTGGAATGACAGTTATTTTATTGGATAATATTATCAGCTTGGATTTGGATGATAGGTATCAAAAAAGACTAGAGTTCATTCATGGTAATTGCAAAACACTAAAACTCAACGAGCAAATTACAATATGGAAGGAAGGCCCAGAACTTACAGACCACTTTAACTCGCTTATCGAAAGTAAAAAAATAGCAACTTTTTATTTTGATGAAGACAGTTTTGTTTTTGGGATCGTTCTAAGTTTTGATTTGGATTACATTTTAATTAAAAATATTGGCATAGAAGGTGACGAAGATGGGACATCCTGCCATTTGATTAATAAGATAATCGGTCTTAAGTATGATGGTGTAGAAGAACAAAAAATAAAGATGCTTTATGAAAGCCGGAATATTTTTTATAGTAAATAAATAGTTGCAATAGCGAGCAGAACACAAGAGATAAAAAAAACCCGGAGCGATCCGGGTTTTTTTGTTTTTAATCGCGAATGCCCAGGATTGTTTTAGCTTCTTCAAAGAAACCACCTTTAGCAATCACTTTTTCAAGGTAAGGATCGATTGTTAAAGGGTCTTCAGAGAAAACGGCATCATCATCAAAAGTTGGGTCGTCAGTATGTTGCTTGGCCCACATTGCAGAAGTAGTGGAGACGTTGACAGCATTAGAAGTGTTAACAACAATGAAACGATAAACTTCTTCCCAGGAACTAAACTGCGGATATGTGTTTTTTATTTTTCTTGCGAGCAGTACTGCAACACGAATACCAGAAGGATTTTCTTCTTCAATAGTGCCTTGGCCTTTGCAAGACTCGCAACTAATACTTGGTTCAGAAACTTCTCCTGCATTGTGAAAGGCAGGTGGATTATTAATTGAGCCAGTGCCATGGCACATAGGACAAGTTAATCGGACACTCACAAACTTTTGAGTTTAATATTCTTAAGCATAGAGTCGATTGCAAAGAGAATGTGTTCACGTTCTTTAGCACCGATGTTCTTGAGGTCTTTGAAACGCTTGAGCATATCGGGGTCTTTGAATAAATCGTGATCTTCAGACTCACCGAGCAGATAACCAACAGTAGTACCGAGCAATCCGGCCAGCTTCATGGCCGCGTCAATAGATGGGTTCATCTCATCGCGTTCATATCGGCTGATCACGGAGACAGAAGTCTCAAGCTGGTTAGCCAAGTCCGTTTGTGAAAGCTTCTTATCCTTCCTGAGAGAAGCCAGTCTTTTGCCAAATGATGCCATATAATTAACCTTAAAAGATTCGTTTTAGCCGTATTTTACGGCAATACCCAAAAATACTAACCTGATAAGACTAAAAGAAATTGCATACGGCTTGTATAAATAGGATGATCAGATTAATTTTGACCGAATACGGTTAGTTAAAAAAAATTATCTGCAATGGAAATCACCGAGATCAAAGCCCAACTCACCATCGAAAAAGT
>JAYVXP010000031.1:0-2667 GCA_043785125.1 Bacteroidia bacterium | reverse complement strand
TTTTCAAGGCTTTTGGAGAGATCTATGAATGTGATCGGTTTCAACAAATAGTCAATGCTATTCACTTTAAAGGCGTCTAGCGCAAATTCATTGTAAGCGGTAATGAAGATGACGGGCTTTCGCACTGTCACTTGTTTGAAAATCTCAAAACTCAAGCCATCCTGCAATTGAATGTCCATAAAGATCAGGTCGATCTCATCCTGGTGCACCAACAGCCAACTTACAGCCTCTTTAATCGTTTCTACTTTCTCCTTCACCGTAATGTTCGGGCTGAATTTTTTAAGATACCGCTCGAGCTTTTCCGCTGCCGGAGTTTCATCCTCTACAATTAAGACATTTAAAGCCAGGCTCATACGGGTTCACTATGGGTTTGCGTGAGGCGCACCACCGGAAATTTAATATAGTTTTCGCGACCTGCCCTCACCTGCATAAATGGCTTTTCTGTAAAGAAAGAATACGAGCGTTGCAAGCGGGCAAAAGCGATCATGCTTTCAGTGTGTACGGTCAGTTTGTCATTCAGTGTATGCTGTAAAACCAAATAGTCGTCTTCTTCCTCAAGAGACAGATTAATGGATAGTGGTGATTTTTCAGAAATCAATGTGTTGCGTACAATGCTGTCAATCGTAATGATGAGCGAGCCTGGAATCAGATGAAGTTCATGCGACTTCGGGGCATCGGCCACCACGCTAAGTTGCCGGTGATTCTTGAAATTCAAGAGATGCACCAGCGTTCCGGCTGCAGCCAGTTCTTCTTCAAGTGTGACCAGCTCTTTATGACGGTTCACTAAACTATAGCGATAGATCCCAGCGAGGTAATCAATCTGCTCTTCAGCCAAATCAGCATTGTGATGAATCGTTAGGATCAGGTTCTCCAGGCTTTCATACAATAAATCGGGATTGATTTCACTTTTAAACGAAGAAAAATCAGCTTCCACCTTTTCCCGTAATTTGTTTTCTTCTTCCATCCGCGATTTGTTTTCACGCAGAAGATAGAAATGAGAGAAATACAAAACATTATATAGTAACCCGACAAAACCAAAGATGATCAGGAAGAGATTGAGTTCACCCATTCCAATAGAGAACCCGATAACCCAACGGAAGTAGGCAGAGATAGCCAGCGCTACCAATCCCAGCGAAACGACCAACGTGCCGCCAATTTGGGTAAATACCTTTTGTTGAAGATCAATTCTGATGGAATAGCGTTCTACCGACCGGATTACCAGTCGCATCGACTCAAAGGCGATGTAGCTCAGGCCAATACACACATACAATTCCTGATTGCTAAAGAGTTTGTTGATGTCTTCAACCGTATTGTTGATCAACAGGATCAGCAAATAAACCAATACCCCAAGCACCAGCCCCGAGCCGATGCGGAAAAAAGGGTTATGGATAAAGAGCCTGTTCATCGGGAAGCGAATGGTTCCGTATCCAATATTGATTGCCCCTTTGCCGTCATGGGTTTTGACCGGATCACGGGAAGCTGTACCGTAAATTTTTCATCGTCTTTGACCACAATTTTCTCGCGCGTGAAGAATTGATAGCGGTTGCGGATATTGTCGAGACCGACCCGGAAACTGGTGACCTCCTGGATCGCCACGGTTTTGGTGCTGGTTACATTAACATAGGTGTTGTCTTGCGCTGAAATGTAAACCAGCAAGGGCTGTTCTTTGGATATGAGATTGTGTTTGACCGCATTTTCCACCAGCATTTGCAAGGCCATAGGTGGAATGCGCGAGTCCAAAAGATTTTTTGGTAAGTTGATTTCAAGCCGGAGATGGTTTTCGTAACGAACCTGGAGGAGGTAATAATACGCCTTTACAAATTCGACCTCGTCCCGTAAGGAAACCAGTTTTTGCTTTTGATTGGATAACACATAACGGAATGTATCGGCCATGCGCCGAATAAATTCTTCAGCCATGTGACTGTCCTTATAGAGTAAAGAAGAAATCGTATTCAAACAATTGAAAAGATAATGAGGGCTGATCTGGCTTTTCAACGACTCAAACTGGAGCTCAAGTTGCCACCGCTCGCCGCGCAATTGTTCAACCTGTGTTGCTGCATAGTAGCGATACGAGAAGAACCAACCGTAAAAGATTTCATAAATAAAAATGCCGATTGTGAAGAGAATGGAAAGCTTCCACAATTCTTCGGCCCCGGATTTGAAGAAAAATATGCCCGTCAGCACTATCAGGGATACCGCCAGGGCTACGTTGATAACCAATCCGGCAAGGAATCGAAAAAGGAAATTGGTTTTCCAGTTGAGCATGCGGTTGAGGAGTTGGTCGGTATGAAAAACCAAAAACCCCACCCCGTTTGTTCCGATGATGGCCTCGAGAATTTGATTTACCCTAAAAGGATGGACAGGAAGCTCCCTTGTTTTACTGTAATGGAGATAAAGGAAAAACAAAAGACCCAGTACGGTGCAGGCCAATACGAGTAAGATAAATTTACGAATGACCTTACGGAAAATCATGGATGGAGACAGGGCCGGTTGTTCCAGCAAACTAAGAAAATTTGGTGAGGAATATGTACCCTTTTGCTATAAGAATACCAACCTTTCTTTTGGTTGGTTAGTTTTCAAGCGCTTTCATTGCCCGGCCATAATACGTTTCTGAATCAATCTTTTTAGCGGCAGCATGATAAGCTTCTTTTAATGCAGCGTCTCCGG
>JAYVXP010000030.1:0-25681 GCA_043785125.1 Bacteroidia bacterium | reverse complement strand
CCATCAAAATCCCTCTTCCTTGTAAGAATCGACTCGCACCAAACATCTATCTGTTTGATGCGGGTCCGCTATCAATTTCCATCTATTCAAAGAACGTTATGATCCTATTTTGGCATCCGGTCTGTATCCTGCGATTCAAACCCTATCCATCCTGAATCAATTCGTGGTCCTTCAGACCTTAAAATCACCGTTTCCGTCCGAAACGGGCCATATCCTTCAAAAGGGAGTGCAAAGATAATGGGCTACGATGTTTCTGCAAATAGTTGCGACAAAAGTTTTTAGCCAAACCTGGCATTTCGCAACCAAAAAGGAAGAATATTAAGCTTTTGCCTTCTTATAAAGCGGAATTGTGCTGCACGGTTCGCCGTACATCATGCTGACTACCAAGGGCTGAAGGTAGCGGCTGACCTCAACATAAGCGGAAGTAGGAACTTCCCGTTTGCTGCATCCTTTAATCACTACTTTGGTACCCCGATAGCGCTCCCAGTCCACTGAGGCCAACGCGTCCCGAAAAAGATGGGTCTCCAATTCATCCAGATTACCAAAAAACACCTTTCCCGCAAAGGGTTGCAAAGCTACCGTCAACAACATGTACGCCCAGGTAGGTATCACCGCGTCGACCGTACAAGTCATTGCAACCAGCTTACCGGTGTATTGCTTCCAATCATGTGCCTTGATAAAATCGCGGAAATCTTTTTCTTTCAGGATCATGCCTTGAAAAAGCAAATCTTTAATATCCAACATGACACGATCACCCGGCGTATAGAATTCCTCCAGGTCGATTGAAACCAAGGCACTGGAAGCTACACGATTGACGATTTCCTTTTCCATAATTCCCTAAATAACCCAACTGAAAATGAATCAATATTTTATCCTTCAATACTTAATCTACTCTCCAACACTATCAAACCGATTTTGGTTTTCTGATCATAAAATCTTTGAGATAGAAGGGCTCAAAAGCAGAAATATCCTCAAATTGCTTTGCCTCAAATTTTTGGAACGCGAGCTCTCCCAGCATTACAGCAGAAGGAATAATCCCATCGATGAACCTTGCATTCGGATGGCGGATGATCTCTTTGCATTTTGCTGATCCATTTCCAAAAAAAGAAATAACACCTTGATCCAGCCAACTTCTAAAACTAAGTTCATCAATAACTTTAGCCTCCGTAGACTCCAGAACGGTTAACGATGCATCTGCAAGCAAACAATAAACCTCCATCCTTCTGGCATCCAGCATCGGGCACAACAGCGTGTTATCAAAATTAAATTCCTTGGCCTGATGGGTCATCAGCTCCAGTGTATTCACAGAAATTAATGGCACCCCTAAAGCATAACACAAACCTTTGGCCGTAGCCACACCAATGCGCAACCCTGTAAAAGAACCGGGCCCTGCAGAAACAGCAACGCCATCTACCTGACTTGCCTGCACATCGCATAACTCAAGAAGATCATCGATGACCACCGCCAGTCTTGACGAAGCCGATTGGGCAATGTGCAATTCAATGCTGGACTGGATTTTCCCGTTTTCATGCAGTGCTGCAGAGCAAACTGTGGTGGAAGTCTCGAGGCTTAGCAGAACAGCCATTAGTGAGGTGAAAGGAGTTTCTTATAGCCATCACTATCTGAAAACGCTTTTAGGGCTTCCCTGATTTCGGGATCATGATCCATTGAAACCTCTGCCTGACCTGCGTCCAGCCGATAGTGAAAGCCAATCTGTTCTTCCAGCATGTGCTTTACTTCATTTTTGAAGCGCACCAAATCGGAGGCGTGATTCTGTTCGATTTTTGTTTTAATGATAGTCAGTTGCGCTTGAAGGTCATTGTATATGCGTTCATTCTTGGCAGCAGTTATCAAATTGTCGGTTTGTTTTTCCAGATCAGTGCTATAAGAAAAAGTCTTTTCCTTTAACCAGTTTACAAACCGGACATACTCGGCATCAGAAAGGCTAAAATTTCTCATCGTCTCAGGAATGGCGGGATGCTCGCCACAATATTGGCTGGCGTATTCAAAAACAAGACCAGACGCAATTAATTGTGCCGTAACCGTTCCCATAAATTCACTCGGAACAGCCAGATCAGGGTCCAGACCGGCTCCATCATACACCTTGCGGCCCGCTTTGGTTTTGAATTCGGTTTTTAACGAGTCGGCAAACCGTTCGACAGTGCCGTCATTCTTTCTGTGCGTATAATCCAACGCCTGAATGCAACGACCGCTGGGAATATAATATTTCGCGGTAGTGATTTTAAGTTGCGCATTGTAAGCCAGCTGACGGGTAGTTTGTACCAATCCTTTTCCAAACGTTCTTTGTCCGACCAAAATAGCGCGGTCATAGTCCTGCAATGAGCCAGCCACAATCTCCGACGCTGATGCACTTCCTGAACTGGTAAGCACCGCGACAGGAATTTCTGTATCCACCGGATTGTTCAATGTCGTATACGTCTTATTCCATTCCTGCACTTTCCCTTTTGTGTTGACCACTTCCAATCCTTTCGGAACAAAAACGTTGACAATATTTACTGCTTCATAAAGTAGTCCTCCCGGGTTATCCCGCAAGTCAAGAATAATCTTCTTCGCACCTTTTTCTTTCAATTTCACCAATGCCTCCTCCACTTCCTTTCCTGCTCCAGGTGTAAAATCATTGAGCTTGATGAAACCAACATCGCTGCTCACCATCCCCTGATAAACAACATTGTTGATTTTTATTTTTTCACGCGTGATCTTGAAATGGAGATCGTCTTTTTGACCAGCCCTTTTGACAACGATTTCCACATCAGTCTTGGGTTTCCCCTTCAGCAATGCACTGCTCTCTATAGTACCCTTGCCCTGAATATTTTTTCCGTCCACTGAAATCAGTTCGTCCCCTACCCTGATCCCGGCTTTTTGTGCCGGAAATCCCAGATAAGGTTCTGTGACCACTGTCTTTTTGTTAATCACTCCAATGAGCGCACCGATTCCAGCGTATTGTCCTGTGGTTTGAATGCTGAACGCTTCAAGATTTTCTTCCGGAATGTAATCGGTATAGGGATCCAGGGACTCCAGCATGCCGTTGATCCCGATGCTGACGAGTTTTCGGGGATCCACTTCATCTACATAGTAAGCATTGACTTCTTTAAAAAGGGTGGCAAAAATGTCGAGGCTTTTGGCGATGTCAAAATAGCGTTCGCCTGGGCGGGCAAACGCCACCAACGCACATCCGCTGACAAAGATGATAGCAAAAGCAATCTTAATTTTTCTTTTCATTCTCTTTCCGTTGCAGACGTTCAAACGTCAAAGACAGTTTTTTGTGAATGATCTCCGAAGAAAGAATCTCTCTGGCTGTGTAAATATACGCAATGAGCCATTTTCCGGGGGAAAGGATTTTCGACTTGTTCAGGCGGTAGGCCTCCCGAATCCTTCTCTTAATCATATTCCGGTCAACGGCCCGTTTAAAATTTCTCGTTGAGACAGAAATGAGTACCTGATGCAGGGGATAAACCGGATCGGGATGAGGAAGGTAAATCACCCGAAAGGGATGAAATTGAAAAGAGGAACCCTTTTCAAAGAGTTCCCGGATCCATTTTTCTTTATTCAGCCTTTCTTCCTTTTTAAAGGTGAACTTCCCCATGAGATTAAAATTAATCCCTTTCAGGTAGAGTTACCCCAAAAGGCTACTTATGCTTTAAGGTCTTTTCATCAGAAACGGTGAGTTTCTTTCTTCCTTTTCGGCGGCGACTGGCCAATACCCGGCGACCGTTGGCCGTGGCCATGCGCTCACGAAAACCGTGCTTATTTTTTCTCTTTTTGCGGGAAGGCTGATAGGTACGCTTCATAGTCGTTCGGATTACCCGTTATTTTATAAAAGGGCTGCAAAAATGCCAATGATTTTTGGAATTTGCAAGATTATAACCAGGATTCGTAGGATTTTCAGGATTTTAGAATTCAAATTATTATGAAATGAAGGTCCTTATGAAGCAATCAAGTCCTTCAATACCACTTTTGCCTGGTGGGGATCAAGTCTTGGACCCCATTGTGAAACTACCCTGGAAGAAGCCAGTGAGGCCAGTTTTCCGGCTTCCGCATAACTGTGGTGATGCGTAATTCCATAAATAAAAGAACCCGAAAACATATCCCCGGCGCCATTGGTGTCGATTGCTCGGACGCGATAGGGTTCGATCTGGATAAAAGTATCTCCATCATAAATCAACGCGCCATTTGCTCCCAGTGTGATGGCAAACCGTTTCGCGATTTGCTTTAACTTTTCCCGCGCATTCAAGAGATTGTTTGTGCCGGTAAATATCATCGCCTCTTCCTCATTGCAAAACAACAAATCGACACTTGCTCCAATCACCTCCTCCATCTGCTGAGAAAAGTATTTCACCATGCTCGGATCAGAAAAAGTCAATGCTACATCCACCTTATGCTTCTCTGCGATACGCTTTGCTTCTTTCATCGCTTCCAGGCCTTTTGGACTTGTCACCAGGTATCCCTCCAGGTACATGATGGAAGAATTGACAATCGCATTTTCATCCAAATGTTCGGGTGAAAGATGAGAACTGATTCCTAAGAAAGTATTCATCGTTCGCTGGGCATCCGGTGAGGTCATGACGAGGCACCGGCCAGAATGACCTGTGGGGCACTGCTCATAATTCAGGTTTGTGTCTACGGCATTACGCTCCAGGTCGCTCAGAAAAAATTTCCCTAATTCGTCATGCGCCACCAAGCAGGAATAAAAACTTTTGCCCCCAAATTGATTTACGGCTACAATGGTGTTCGCCGCAGAGCCGCCACCGGACAATTTGCTCCGCTTCATATCGATTACCTTCATCAGCTCCAGCTGGCGCTGCTCATCCACTAATGTCATGACGCCCTTCTCAATTCCGTTCTTTTCAAAAAAGTCATACTCTACCTCAGTCACAATGTCGACCAACGCATTCCCAATTCCATAGACGTCGTATTTCATGTGTATTAATTTCGGCAATGTTACTCAAAAAAGTTCTGCATCTAAGCTGGATTCTTGTAATTGGATTCCAGCCATTGATTTCACTCAACATCAGGAATCCAGAATACCGTATCTTTTCATTAATTATTTTCCCACTCAAAATACTCCTCCTTCTCCAACTCGAGTTCTTTCTTTTTCTTTTTGCCTTTGGTTTTGAAAGTGTCCTTTAATTCCTGCACTTCTTTTTTCAGGTCGTTGACAATTTTCTTTTTTACGGCTGCCTTGTCGTAGCTCACTGAATAGTTGTCGGTAGTGCCGGTGATTTTGAGAAAGATCTTTGACTTGCCAGTGTTATCCTCTTCAATTGCACCAAAGGCTTCATCGGGATCAATCTTTTTCCTATTACGCAAAGGAGCCACAACCCGATAATCGATATGCTGATCAAACGTATGCGTGCCACTGAGTTGGATCGTCGTAACATTACTCCGTATTTCCATCAATGGAATAAAAATGGTCCTCTTTTCGATATGAATGTCATTTTTCAAGTCTGCAAAGCGCATGTGGCTCAGTCCTTCATCATCAAGGTATTTTTTCAATTGCTGCATCGGTTCAAAACCATTCAATTCTCCGTTCTTAACTGTCGCGCCAATATCGGCGATCAGCGTTTCCGGATAAAGTTTCAAGTTTTCATTGAGTGTCATCTCCAGCGAAACATCGGCAAACGCTTGCCCTCTAAGGTTTTTGGCTTCAATAAAGTCCTGATGAAAGTTTTGAAACAAATAAAACACGCTATCAACATGAATGCCGCTGAGCTTAAAGGCGCTGACGACGTCAATGGCCTTCGGATTTTTGGCATCCACAATTCCGTTGAGCGACAATTCACCACCCATGACATTGAGATGAATATTTCGTGAAACGGCCATTTGATTTTTTACGAGGAGATCACCTTTTACATCATGCGGCTTAAAGCGTTTATAGTGCATGGCTTTCACATCGCAGTTGAAATTAAGGTGGAGATTGGGTGAAATGCTAAATCCAAAATCCTGGGATCCACTTTCTCCGAGGGCAAGTGCAAAAAGCCTATCCAGGTCAATAAAGTTGGATTTCAGGTCAGTTTCGATACCAATCGGCTGATTTTCGAAAATTAAAAAAGTGATGACATTCTTAAAAAAACCATTGAGTTTAAAGTCGCTTTTTTCAAATCGACCACTCACATTACTAAGCGCGAGGTCATTGTTGTTGAAATGTAGTGAACCATTGAAGTCGGTAAATTGCAAGGGTTGTTTTCCCACAGCAAATTGGATGTTGTGGAGTTCGACCGAACCCTGAGCGCGTACTTGTTGGGCGGTGGCCTTTCTTTTTAGCAACGCGATTTTTCCTGAAAATGAAACATCGGCCTTCACGACGCCTTCCAGTTTCTTCATTTCCGGCATCGGATAAAAATTCAGGATTGATGCGGCATCGAGTTCACCTTTAAAGTCAAAAACTACATAGGGATCTTCAAAGTTTTCCATTGAAAAATTTGCCTGGAACGTCCGCCCATTGAGTTCGCCTGTCATATTTTTCAGAAATAATTCAGCCCTGGAAAAATTGCTCATCGAAGCACTTGCAAAAGAGCCTTCCAGGTTGGCGTGTTCGACTTTTGATTGGTAATCGGGATGATAAACACGGGTATCTTTACATCCGAAACGAATAGAAATAAATGGGCTCCTGCGGTTGCTGACTTCGCCTTTCACGTGAAGATCAAAATATACTTCGCCTTCACTTTTGTATTTCGCCAGTTTTTGGTTGACTTCACCAGGCAGTAAGGATAGTATCGTCTGAATATCCGTATTTTTTGCTTTGGCAGTGATGTCAATAATATTTTCTTTGCTGAATGCGTAATTGCCCTGGACTTCAAAAGAGGACGTCTTCAGCGCCAACGTTGAGGTGTGAATAATGAATTTTCTATTAGCATGGTCATAGGTCATCGAGGAGGCAACCGTAAATAATTTATTCTTCAAGAAAATTTTGTTTCCGATCCCTATTTGTTCTGTGGTAATTTCACCATCTGCTTTGATTTTGTACACATCGTCCATCACAGCGATAGAGGCCATGAGTTTTTCACTTTGATAAATATGGTGTTGATGCGATTGTTTGTCCTGATAGGTGACCTTTGTTTTTTTTAACTTTACATTTTTCAAATCGAATACAATTGTGCCTGTGGAATCGTTTTCTGACTTTTTCACAATGGTGAAGTTGTTTTTGCCGTTCGCGTCGATTTTGAGGTTGGTCTCACTCCCGGTCAACTGAAGCCCTTGGATTGAATACTTCCCATTCCACACTTCTATAGGATTAAGATAAAATGAAATGGTTTTGGCGGTAAGCAACGGATAATCACCGGGGTAGCTGTCTTCGATATAGACGTCTGTAAACTCAATAGCAAGGTTGGGGAAATCATTCCACGCCGAGACTTCAATTTTTCCAATTTTGATGGGTGTGTTCAGGCTTTTGTTGGCTTCCCGGACGAACTGCTGGATGATCCGGTCTTTAAAAAGAAATACTGAGGTGGTTGTGGCGATCAACAGGACGGTGACCGCAATAACGAGGTAGAAAAGAATTTTCTTAATGGTTTTCAATAATGCAAATAATGAGCAAAGTTAACCAGGATTAATGGGATTAAGGGATTTTAGGATTTAGGGTAGCGCTGTGAATCGCATAATCGTGTTTTATGCACAATTTTGCGGTTCGTGAGTTTAAGCCAAATGAATGAAACTAAGACTTTCTAGTTAACCTGAAAAAGGAACTTTACCTTTGGCGACCCAAACAATCATTATGAAGCCTTCTGGAATCAAAATATTCTTTCTGTTGCTGTTTTTCTCTTCTGCCGCATGGGCGCAAACCGTTTCAGAGGTTCTTGATTTAAAAAAACACAAAATTGTGATTCAATTCAACAGCAGTGATTCGGTTTCCCAATCGCGCGTAACCCTTCAACTGGAATACATCAAGGCGTCTTTTCCCAATGCCATAATTGAAGTGGTTTGCCTGGGCCAAGGTCTTGATCTGGTGGTTGCTGCCAGTTCGAAAGCGCGTGCCGCTGTGGCCGAATGGTCAGCCAAAGGCGTAATTTTTACGGCCTGCAATGCCACCATGCGTTACCGGAATGTAAGAAGGTCGGACCTGGTTCCCACTGCAAAAGTGATTCCGTCCGGGCCTGTCGAACTTACTTTGAAGCAGGAACAAGGGTGGGCCTACTTTTGGGGTGGGGAGTAATGTCAGGGTGTCGAGATCTGGAGAAATGTAAAAAGTTTGATTTGGGTTCATTTCAAACATTTGGACAGAAAGAATTCTGTTTTACATTTGCAATCCCAAAATAGGGACCCCGACGTGTCGGGGCGGTTCAGAAAGGGGAGCTTAGCTCAGCTGGTTCAGAGCATCTGCCTTACAAGCAGAGGGTCGGGGGTTCGAACCCCTCAGCTCCCACGTGATAATCAGGCAGTTACGGGAGTAACTGTTTTTTAGTGCCCAAACTTTAAAACATTTTTAAAACAATCGTGCTAAATAAGAGGCTCATTAGGGTTGTTAGCGCTTTAGTTTTTTCCTCACCTTTTCAGAGCCAAACAACGGTTGCGTGTATTTCTTATAAAGTTCAAAAAGGTATTCAATACGCTGCATCTCAGTATCGAACGCCTGAGGACGGTAGCAAGTATCAACGAACTTATCTAAATCTTGATGTGCCCGCACTAAATCGGGAGGCATGGTTAGGGGGTCATAAAGGTCAGCCAACGAGTTATCCGGGTAACGCTCACGAACTCTTACAATCTGCCTTGCCAATTTCTCAATCCCATCAATTTTCTGTTTCGGGAGATTCTCTGGCCAAGAAAAATTGTTATAAACCAAATTATTTGAATACCGGAAGTCACTTTTTATTCTCCCACAAACATATTTCACCCAAATCATGTGCATTTCAGATTGAAGGATTCCAAAATGAAAATATGCCGCCAATGGAATTGACAAACAAGAATCACTTACAATTGAGTCCTTTGTGAAAAATCCAAAGGGAATGTATTTTCTGTTCTCGGAGGAATGCCTAGGAATCAAAATGTAATCTGATTCTGGCTGCCTAATCTCGCCAAACATGGTGGGAACCTCGGCAAGTTTTCTTGTGGCCGCTCTTGTACTATTTAGCCGGTAGTCTTTCACGGCGTCAATCCGAGCCATAATGTGAGGTAATTTTCTTAATTCAGATGGGTTTGAGTCCTTTAACCAAATACACCACCTATTTTGTCCGTTGAGAAATTCCCTTGCACTCAGTAATCGCCTTAGGTAACGCCTTGCGTCTGGCTCTACTTTTAACAAATCGTTTTTCTCATCATCAGTGAGGAGGTAATGTCCACCGTCATTAGGCATATGCGCCTCCATTTCATTCCGCGATCTAATGAACTCCTCTTGGGTTTCTGATTGGGACGCGTAGTTGGCAATTTGCAAACCAAAATTCCTCAGTTCTAGGCTATCATTATTCTGAGACAGCGCCAAAATTCTTAGTGAATCAAAATCTACAGACTGCCTTTCAACAACATCCGCGAAAAGTCTATGAGAAATATGATATTTTAAGAAGGTATCTTGGCGTTGAGCCTGATTTGATTGCCGCAGTTTGTTCCTACAGCCCCGATGGAGGTCAACCTGCCGTTCTTATTTTCAGCCAGGAGCAAAGAACCAAAGTAACTCCTGGTTCCCTTTGGAGTCGTGAACCCGACAATGATCGCCTCCTGAGCATTTACATTCTTAATCTTAAGTCAATCAGGAACTTGTCCAGTCGTTTTTTTAAGTACCTTGTCAAATTTCCAATCAATGTAATTATGACAAAACAAATATTCTTCCTTGTCTTTGCTGCTTTTTTATTCCTTTCCGCAACTGATTCAATAGCTCAATTTTCCGTTGGAGCGGAATTAGGTCTTCCTGCAGGTAACTTTTCAAATTCATCGAACCCGGGAATTGGTGCCAGTGTTAGATATGATGCAAGTCTGGGAGATAAATTGAATTGGACAGCTTCAGCGGGATTTCTCGTTTTTGGCGGAAGGACTTATCTGGGCGGCGCCTATGGCAATTTTTCTATAATTCCGTTGGTT
Organism: Bacteroidia bacterium; assembly: GCA_043785125.1. Taxonomy (GTDB): domain Bacteria; phylum Bacteroidota; class Bacteroidia; order Cytophagales; family Cyclobacteriaceae; genus ELB16-189. The sequence continues at coordinate 15,655 of JAYVXP010000030.1, read as the reverse complement.
GGAGGTGTCAAGTATTATTTTGTTAAAGCCAATGAAGGTGTGTATGCTGCCGCTGACTTGGGATTGAACATCATCAATTATAGTGTGGCGTACCCCAATCAAGGTAACGGTAACGGCGTCACATTCGGTTCTGCCAACACAGCCCGTATCGGATTTGCTCCAGGCATTGGCTATCGTATTGCAAGTTGGGATTTTACCGGCCGGATTAACGTGATGTCTGATTTCACCTATCCCGGTGTCCGCGCCGCTTATGTTTTTGGAAGTAAATAGAGTTTCGGCAATCCTTTAAGATAAATTGCAATTTGGGATCAAGTTAAGGGCTTTTTTTGAAGGAGAAATAAACTCCAAGTTTGTGCCATAAGATTTAGGGGTTTTAAAAAACCAAAATTAAAATCACGAAATTTTTGTTGCCATTCCTGTTTATTGGAGGCCATGCGGTTTTATCGTCTCCCCAATACCAGTAATCAAGGGTTGCCAACGTTGCTTTGATTCCTCCGGGAGATATTTTAACCAGCCAATCTCTTGCATATCCGGTAATGCTCAAATAAACTACCGACCTCCTTGTTCAGCTGGAATGGGTTCCGACCTCGCCTAACTGCGTTAATAAGCGATATTTGGTCATTATTTTTGGTTACTCTGCGGCCGGATTCATCATTAAAGGTATAATTTTGATTTATGAAATACATGAAATTTTTGATTATTGCCTTGTTTGTAGGGAGTTTACTGGCGGGATGTGCCAAGAATGCCGATCCATCGGCTACTACGGCGGTGTCTTTGAGTATTAAGGCGACCACCTCCTCGGGGAAACCGACTATTAACGGACGGGTGATGGCGACAATAAGTCTGACAGACGTTAAAGTAAACGTGAGGGACATAAAATTCGATTTCGATCTGGAAGGCCATCATCAGGATTCTTCTTCGAACGGTGGAAATGGTCAGCAGGGCAATCATAACGACCAGGATACAACAGAGTTTAATGATGGTCAACATCATGACCATGACTCTTCTTTCGTTGATCATGACAACCCGAAACTGAAAGGGCCTTTTATAGTTGACCTCGTCAATGCCGGCTCATTTGTGGACCAGGCCATTACTTCGGTTAACCTGCCCAATGCGAAGTTTGATAAAGTTAGTTTCAAGTTAGTGCCAAGCACAGAAGCCGGAGACATGAATGGTAAATCAATCCTTATGACCGGTATGATCGGTTCCACACCTTTTGTCTTCTGGCATAAACGCGATGCGCGCTTCGGAGCGAAATTTCAAGATAGTACAACCCTTGTGACTAACGGTGCGGCCCTAAAGATTGCGATCCAGCTGGAGTTAGATAAAATTCTTTCCGCGGTAAATGGTGGCGTGGATTTGACGACAGCAACTGATGGAAATAATGACGGAACGATTTCCATTGATCCGTCGAACGTTGACGGAAATAAAAAACTGGCTGACGCTATAATGAACTTATTGGTTCGCCATACTCATTGTCACGAGGAACACGATAAGTAATGCGCCAACAATTAACTGAAACTTCACCTACTCAACAACTCACACCAGCAGATTTAAAACTCACTTTGCACATTGATTTATTGAAACTATCTAAAAAAAATATGAAAATCGCAAAATTGTTGTTCGCATTTGTGTTGATCGGTGCCGCATTGATGTTGACGAACTGCGGCAAGAAATGCAAAGGTCAGGACCCTCAAGCAAGGATTATAAACAACGGGACTAAGAACGTCAGCGTCCAGATTAAGACAACCAATGGAAACACTGTTAATATTAATAATGTTGCGCCCGGCACCTCTTCCCCATACGCCAGTTACGCAGCTGGATCGATTACTTTTACTATTTCGGTAAATAGTGTCCCCTATGTTCAGGTTGCTCAAATGAGTCAGTGTTATAACTATGACATTGCAATTGATTCAAATAATGCTATAACTACAAAAGCTACTGACCGGAATAGCTAGGATCTAAGAGATAGGCCCTACTTTTGGTAATCTGCTAACGACGCTTTTATTATACTTAAGCACTTGGCTGCTGTTTTTTGATCTTCTTTTTTTCTGGCCATAGGTTAATCCAACGTATCGGAAGAAATATGAACTGAACCTGAAGCGTGAATTTCCTCGTTTAATCCGTATTTATTTATATTTAGATCGGTCGGAGTGGAATAATCATCTATAGGTTTCCTTATTTCCGGATTGATTTCCGCTTTGCAGTGCTCCAGGTAGTGAGGAAGGGCTGGAAAATAACTTACAAGCCGAGGGTCGGGGGTTCGAACCCCTCAGCTCCCACGTGATAATGAGGCAGTTACGAAGGTGACTGCCTTTTTTTGTTTTTTATCTATTATAAACCTTAACAGGATAAAAGGCTACAATTCAGTAAATTTGAAACTCGGTTACGCGCAAATTGAAATACGAAAACCTTAAGAACTTGTCAATCTTGGCGACTAAAGAACAAACGAAAACCTTCGACGCAGTAAAAATGATGCGGGACATTCGTGATAAGGTAAGTGCGGAAACTCAATGACCTTGCAACAGTTGAAGAAATATATCGCCGACCGATTAAAAGATTCTCCCCTTAAAACGATTGGTAAATAGCGCCCAGCCCACGACAAACGCATGGCAGGGTAATTGTTTAAATTTAAAAATGACTGATAAAACATGACTCATCCAATTTATGCTTGTTTGTGGAGTGACGGAAAGGCTTCACAGATGGCGGAATATTATTGTTCTGTTTTTAAAAATTCAAAGGTCACATCCCAAAATTCAATGGTTGTCAATTTTGAATTAAATGATACAAAATTTATGGCTTTGAATGGCGGTCCGCAGTACAAATTTAGCCCTGCTAATTCCTATGTCATTGAATGCGAAACCCAGGATGAGATAGACCACTATTGGGACAAGTTGGGCGAAGGTGGCGTTTACAACCGATGCGGTTGGCTAGACGACAAGTTTGGTGTATCGTGGCAAATTGTACCTAAAATATTAGGACAACTGATGAGTAACCCGGAAAAATCGCCAAGGGTAATCCAGGCATTTATGAAAATGGGTAAGTTTGACATTGCTATGTTGGTTAACGCGTAATAAACGAATGAAAAGAAACGGAACAACAGGAGCGACAACAAATCTGATTTTTAAAATTTTGAGTCAAAATCGCATCCAAAACTGTAATCCAGCGGAAGTTAGCGGTGGGTGGGCGTCCACGAACAGCGCGGCGTAAGTCGGGGCATGTGCTGTGGCAAGGCGGTTAGCAGCGGGGAGACGCGCAGTGTTCGTGGTACCCTTTTCTTTTGTTACTTTTCTTTTGGGTAAGCAAAAGAAAAGTAAGAACCACAAACAATTCTCCAATTTCCTATTGATCACTTCATTAAAATAAAACTTTCCCCGGACAACAGTGATTGTGAAATCCTGATTTGCAGGATGAGGGATCTTAAAATTCTCTCCACGGCCCTATTTCTCCATAAACGCAATCACTTCCCCATAAATCTTATTACCCGAATTCAGAAACTGGGTAATCATGGGAACATGCCTTTTGTTTTTTACAGTGATCAATCGGGCATTGGGTTGGTATTTTTTTAAGGCAGTGAAAAAACTGGCGTTGCTCTCGATGATGGAAGGATATGTTTTGCCGCCGACATACATCAGAAAGGATGGCATCCCTTCATGAAGATGATAAATCGGGGAACCCGCTTGCCAGGTTTTGGGGTTGGTTGTAAACATGGCATAATAGGTGGGGTTCTTTACGTAATGAGGATGAGAGAGGTATTGAAACATGTCGAGCCCAAATGCATCGATTAAAATAGTACCCTTGATCGGATTGGATATTTTGAGCGAGTCAAAATACTGATTGTCGGCTGAAATGAGTGCGGCCAGATGTCCACCTGCCGAGTGACCGGAAATAAATATTTTGTTTTCATCACCGCCGTAGGAATGGATGTTTTCCTTTACCCATTTCAAGGCCATTGCCGCATCGGTTGCCATACCCTGGTATGCTGTCTGCGGACTTAATCGATAATCGATGATGACAGTCACGACTCCTTTGCTTGCCATTCTTTTGCCTAGAAATCGATAAGGCGATTTCCTTCCCGAATTCCAATTTCCTCCGTGAATAAACACCAGAACTCCTTTGGGTTTGGTTATTTTTTTGGGAGCGTACACATCCAGTTTTAATTGATGGGCAGGGTTGTAGAGGATGTCCTTTGATTTGTTTATCCGCGTAAGCGAGCAACCGGAGAGAATGAACGCACTGATTAACCAAAAAAGAATCGCGTGAATAGTATTTTTCGTCATAAACAAGGGTATCCAGTATTTACGCAAATTGTTTAAGATCAGTTTTGCGGGGTTTTTCCGACACTCACTTGAGAATACAGAGGCGAATTCAGTGATAAAGAATCGCAGGCACCTGGTACAATTTGCGATTCCTTGGCGTGCGGTTGCAACAAAATTCCAACTTAAAACGCCTCCGCCAACGTCAAATAAAATCCGTGAGAGTGCCGTGCTACGCCATAATCCATTCTTAAGTTAAGGCGCTCTTTGGGTTTTAAAGCGATTCGCAATCCTGCTCCACCGGCGCACTTGAATTGATTAAGCCCAAAGTCTTCGGGGTTATTGGAAACCTGACCCACTCCCGCAAACCCAACTAACCCAATCCCTTTGTAAATAGGTCGGCGATATTCTATTTGCGCAGCGATCAGGTTTTTATCCCTGAATCTGCCACTGTAATATCCACGCATAATCATGTTTCCACCCATTGATGCCAGACTCAAAAGGGGAATAGACCCCTTATTTAAATTGCCATAGACCTGAAATGCCACTACCCTTCCGCGCCTTGTTTCCACATATTTTCTGAAATCAAAAATATAGTTGGAATAATCGTAGTTTTTTCTGTGGTTTTCAAAATCTGTCAGGGAGAGTTCAAAAAATTCTCCTTTGGTTGGACTGAATGCATTATTGCGACTGTCCCAGGTAACTAGAAAGCCCGCACCGGGAATGATGCCCCCCTGAAGACCAATGATATTGCGGTAATCATAAAAACTATTTTTGTCGTAAGCAAAACGAAATACCTGTTGAAATTCAAGGCTTACGCCAACATACAGATCCTTGTACACTCGTCTTAAAAGCTGCGGAAAAAAATAAAATTGCCTGTAGCTGAAGGTCTGGGCTTTACGATTATCTGTCCGGTTGCCCAATCCCCAATAGCGGTCAGGAAAAAAGGAATAAGAGCTGTGCAGTCTCAAAATATAGTTCTCCCCCGGGAAAAAAATATTTCCATCCAAACCTAAAATCGTCTGACCTCGTGTGGTACGCAAACCAAGCGCCTGCAGACTTGAGGTCCGCGTAAGGGTATCTGGTTTTCCTACCTTAAACGTCAGCGAAGTCCCGATTCCTAAACCCCATTTGGTCTCCGGACTGTGAATTACAACCGGGAGAACGATAATTTTATTGTGTTTTTTCAAAGCGGAAGTATCCCTCAAAAAAGGATGACCAGACGCCAATGGCAAAATTGCTGTAGCCAAAACAACCACGAGGATCCATGTATTGTGGCTGATTCTCATCCTTTCATAAAATATGTATTATACGAGCAAAGTGACCTTTGGTTCAAGGTTCGCTCTAAATAGCACAAAGTTACGCAACTCCTGTGCTGAAGACTATATTAGCCGTGAAAAACAAATTCTGGAGCTTTTCGCGCGCGCGTCATCTCACCTTCTTGTGGCAATTGCTTTTAGCCGGCCTGATGCTTGGGATGGCCGTATTTTTTATCCGCTCAGAACATGTTGAGTTGTCTGAAATAACAGAACAATTCCAAACAGTATATCCGATCTATTTGTTGTTTGGGATATTGCTCACAGCGTTGTACATCGTTTTGCAGGGAGAAATGTATGTGCAGAGTTTCAAAACCGTTTATTGGAAACTCAAACTTCGCCACGGAATTTTATTGTTTCTTAAACGAAATCTGGTCAGCGTATTTTTACCGGCCGGCGGATTTTCTTCTCTTGCTTTTTTTTCCAAGAATTTAGAAAAACGTGGCGCCACGCCTTCACAAATTAATCTGGCATCATCCATCTATGCACTTTGCGGCATTTTAACGGTAGTGGTTATTGCGCTCCCGGTGATGGGGTGGGCATTGTTTAAAAATCAGCTGCAGACCGTAGCGTCGTGGGGGTTCATTTTCCTTGTTGTGCTGAGTGCTTTTTTAGTTTGGATGCTGATTTCAATTCTGCATCGGGGATGGGCGTTTAGATTTATCATCCGCTGCGTTCCATCCTGGAAAGTCATTTTGCAGGAAATGGCAAATCAGAATATCCTTCGCAAACATTTTTACAAAACACTGTTCATCTCATTGATCATAGAATTTGTCGGTGTGGCGCATTTATATGTTTCCATATTGGCATTCGGATTTGAGCCTTCACTTCCTGCGGCATTGATTGGATACGTCGTGATGGTGATCCTATTGATTGCATCTCCTTTTTTACGGGGACTCGGGGCCATTGAATTGTCGGTGGCTTTTACCCTGGGTCAATATGGCATTCCATTGGCTGGGGCGGCGTCCATTACATTGTTGTTTCGGTTTTTTGAATTCTGGATTCCCCTCTTCACCGGTATCGGAAGTTTTTTTACCAAGAAAGACAATCTGGTGTTAAGGCTTTTTCCGGCGTTGCTGATCTTTGCATTGGGGATTACGAATATCGTGTCCGCCCTTACCCCCGCCATTCCCAATCGGTTAAGACTCGTGGAAGATATTCTTCCGAACGGCGTTATTCGCGACACCAATGGATTGGTCCTTGTGGGTGGATTGATGCTTTTGCTGATTTCTATTTTTCTGTTCAGGGGATCAAGAAGGGCATTTTACCTGGCTTTGTTTCTAACCGGTTTTTCAATTGTTGGAAATCTGATCAAAGGAGGTGATGTTGAAGAATCAATTCTCGCGCTGGCAGCCTTTGCCTGTCTATTATATACCCGGTCTTCCTACAAATTAAGACCACATCCTTATTTTACAAGACTCAGCATTCAGGTCGTGGTTTTGGGGATTTTAGCGATTCTCTGCTACGGCGCTCTGGGGTTCTATTTTCTTGACAAAAAACATTTTGGTTCAACCTTTGAATGGGATAGCGCCATTAGCACGGTGCTGAGATTATCTTTTCTTTGGGATGATCAGGGGATCACTCCGCTCACGCGACTTGGGCATTATTTCCTTTATTCATTCTATTTTGCGGGGGCGGGATTTGTACTTTTTAGTTTATATGGTTTGCTAAAACCTTATTTCGCAAAACCTTACAATACATCCGAAGATAAAAAACTGGCGCTGGAATTAATTGAAAAGTGGGGAAAATCACAACTAGACTATTTCAAAATTTACGATGATAAGTTTTTCTTTTTTTCCTCAGATCGACAGGCATTTCTCTCATTCAAGGTAAACAACCACTTTGCCATCGTTCTGGAAGAACCTGTTTGTGCCGGACCAGAAGCGCTACGATCAATCGTCAAAGAATTCGATAAGCATTGTAAAAAAAACGGGTTCGTTGCCATTTACTACCGGGTTCCGGCATGGAGTCTTTTCATTTTTAAATCCCTGAAAAAGAAAAGCCTTCCGATTGGTGAAGAGGCACTCGTTGATCTCACCGGATTTACGCTGGAAGGCGGTAAAATGAAAACAACCCGCAATGCCGTCAACCGGCTTACCGCTGAGGGGTTTGTCTTTAAAGTATATGACGCACCGATTAAAGACGGGGTTCTTCAAAAAATAGAGTGGGTATCCACGCAATGGTTAGCCAGCATGAAAGAAAAGGAAGTCTCCTTCACACAAGGTATTTTTAATAAAACAATTTTAAAGAACAATACCCTACTCACGATTGAGGACAAGGAAGAAAAAATTTACGCCTTCCTCAACCTGATTCCAGACTATGCCCCTGGCGAAGCCACCTATGATTTGATTCGAAAAGTTCCAGATGCTCCCAATGGCGTCCTGGATATGCTGTTAGCCAAAACATTTTTTTATTTGAAAGAGCAACTATATCAAAAGGTGAATATGGGACTCGCCCCCCTTTCCGGGATGGAAAGTGGCAATCTGACCGAGCGAACAATTCGCTATGCGTATGAAAATATCCGGTCCTTCGGACACTTTAAGGGGCTGCGGAAATACAAAGAGAAGTTTTTCCCCGTATGGGAGAAAAAATTTTTAGTGTATGATCACAATTACCACTTGTTTCAGATACCCAGCGCACTTCGGAAAGTTTCTGAGGTAAATCAAAAAAGACTTATAAAAGACAAAATCGATTCAGCGACCGCGGGAATATTATCGTTAAAACGATGATCACCTGGAAGTTTTTGTATTCGGACTAAAGATTGTTGGTTAGTTGGGGCAGTGCGTTGTTCTTCCAAAGGGTAAACACAAAGGGTTGGGCACTTGGTTTTTTGAATTTCATCAGTAACGCTGTATTTTCTGACCACATCGGTAAACTGTAACATGTCTGCAAGTTTGATTTCTAAATCCGTGGATGCCGATGGATCGAGTAACACACAGGCTTTGGGGATTAAAAGTTTATTTAACCGGGAAAGCGCAAACGGCGCAACATCAGCGCCAAAAGAATAGCCAACTAAAATCCAATCTCTAATTTTCAATTTTCCTTGGTAGTAATTGATGATGAATGTCAGATCAGATGTGAACGCTTCCGGTGTATGCGCATCCCAGAAATACTTTTTGGAATCCAAGGCTACAACGGAAAAGCCCTTTTTGGCGAGCGCAGCGCCAAGGTCTTTGCTGAATGTGTTCCAGCCACCATCGCCGGTAATGTAAAAAATAAGTCCTTTTGGCGCCTCCGGAGACTGAATCTCTTGCAAAGGAAAGGACTGAATGTCGGTTTGGGCGTGCGTTGGAAATGAAAAGGTCAGCAGCGCGGAATTAAAAAGGACTTTGAAAAGTAGGCGATGGGTCAAGTTGTTCAAATTAAATTCAAAATGCGTTTAATTAAAAGGCTTAAGCTCTTTTTCCCGTCACAAATACACCAAAATTTTACGACTTCTGTCGTTGCATTATTTATTGTACAGGCTTCTTATGCGCAAGACTTAGATCGTGTGGACCATCATAAAAGTGACCATTTCATCCTTGTCGTAGAAGCTCAACGTATGCGCAGTACCCACTCACAAACCATTTATGGGGGAAGTGTCTTTTTAGGATATTCTATCAATCGGTCATTTTCAGCAGGGATCGGAGGTGAAGTCTCCTACGCTGACAGTTTGTATACGCATGATAAATCGGCTACTGTTTTTTTCTTTAAGCCGATACCCATGTATGGTGAGGTGAGATTCATTTCAAAATGGAATTCCAGATTTATTCCTTATGCGCATTTGGCTGTGGGCATGTCATCCATTACTTACCACCTTCAACGCCATGAGCCCACACCGGGTAATGTGCAACACTTGAACGTTTATCAACGTGGTTTCTTTGTCAATGCCGGATTTGGATTACTATTTCCCATCAGCAAGCGCATTGCACCTTCGATCGGCATAAGTTTAAAAGGATTTCATATTTCAAAAAATCCTTATGAAATCAATCCGCATGGAATAACGATTCAGGCAGGAATTGTATTGAGGCCCCTCCGTAAGCGGTAACTTCTCAATCCTTTTTTACTTGACCACCGCAGTGAGCACAGGACGCCGCGCTTGGTTTGCAACCGATTCGGCAATGCTTCCAGAAAGCAAATGGGCTAGACCCGTTCTGCCATGCGTGGCCATGGCAATGAGGTCGGCATTGATGCTATCCGCAAACCGAAGTATACCATCTTCTTTCGAATAGTCGTTGAAAACATTTAAAGTATAATTTTTGAGTTGAAGTCTTCTGGCGAAGTCCTGCATATCCCGTTTCACAAGGCTGTCCTGCTGAAAACTGGCTGGCGTATTGATCAACACAATGTGCAAGGTGGAGTTAAACAACGCTTGTATCTGCGTTACCACTTTTGAAAACTTATCTTCATCTTCCATCATGGCCGTAGCGTAGACAATATTTTTAAAAGTCGCTGTAACCGGTTTTCGGTGAACCGTCATTACCGGACAACGGGCATGACGCACAACTTTCTCGGTATTTGATCCAATCAGCATTTTATCCAACTTTGAGTGTCCTTCTGTCCCCATCACCACGAGATCAACGTTGTGGTCGGTGATGACAGCATCAATCCCATGAAAAGGATTGCCCAGACGGAGTTGCTGTGTCACGGTTACGCCCGATTGTCTCGCAACTTCTGCTACTTTGTCGAGTTTCTCCCTGGCCTTTTCAATAAGCTTTAGTGTAAAAAGCCGATCCCCCCAGTTTTCATCGTGTAAGACTTCTCCCTCTACATTAAACGATTCAGAAGTCGGTTGATCCACAATATGAAGCAGGATTAACTCAGCATGGGTTGTTTTTGCCATGTTGATGCCGGTTTCTACAGCCATCTGGGCAGGTTGTGAAAAATCCGTTGGCACAAGAATCTTTTTCATGACATCTCAAATTAGGTACACACTTCCATTCATTTATATACTAATCAGTTCCTTCGTTTCTTCAGGCACAATTACAATCGGAACTTTACTACTTTTTAGAAATTGCTCGAAACTGAGTTTCTTGTATTCGTTAAAGTTGTCGATAATGGAATTTCCCAACACCAGCAAGTTCACCGGACTTTTGCGCATAAACATTTCTATCCGGAAAGGAAAAAACCCAACCTCGGTAAGAAATTGATATGTAACCGTTTTACCACCGATCAGTTTTTCTTCTATTTCTTTGAACTTTTTGAGAGCCTGCATCTCCATATTCTTTTTCAGGTCCAGCGTTTCCTCATCATCGCCGGCAGCGATTAATCGATAACAGAACAAAGCCGTTACCTGGGCCTGAGTCAATTGGGCCAACTTCATCGTCCAGGCGAGGGCTTGCAATGATGATTCAGAGAAGTCAATAGCACACAAAATTGTTTTCTTGTTCATAGCCAGGGGCTCCATAAAAGAAATACCCATTTCAGGTTCTGTAAAAATACCCCCATGGAAGTCGATAAAACCCCCTGTTTTATCAGTCTAACAGATGATTTATATCATATCTCGCCTTGTTAACATTGTTGATATTGTTCCATATTATTTGAATAAATCTGGTTTCAGGTGGAAACCTTTAATGGGTAATCTGACTAATGTAAAAAGCTGATCTTTGTCACGTATCTTCGAAAGAAACTAATATGCCCGGAATGCCTGAAAAAAAACCACTCGAAATTTCCTTTGTTTCCAGTGACACGTTTCGGGAAATCTTTCAGACTTCAGCGGAAGGTATTATCATGATTGATGAATTCGGGAAAATCCTTTTGGCCAATCCGGTGTCGGAGAAAATGTTTGGGTATGATCCTGAAACCTTGGTAGGCCATCGTCTTGAAGATCTCCTTCCGGAACGCTATCGAGGCAAACATCTCGGGTTCAGAAAGCAATTCAATCAAGATCCTTCCCCCAGAAGAATGGGCATCGGTCGCGACCTCATGGCACTTCGTCTTGATGGCTCTGAATTTCCGGTGGAAATAAGTCTCAGTTTCACCAACCGCAATGATCAAATGCTGAGTATGGCATTTATTACAGACATCACTAAGCGGAAGATTGCGGAAGACGCTTTAAAGAAAAGTGAAGAGCAACTGATCGAATACGCCGGCGAATTGGAAAAAAAAGTGCAATCGCGAACCGAGGCACTCAACCTGTCGATACAAAAGCTGGAAAAAGCAAACAAGGCTCTGGAGCAGCAGATTATTGTGCGCAAGCAGGCAGAGGAAGATGCGCAAAAGGCATTTGAAAAAGAACGCGAACTCAACGAATTAAAATCACGATTTGTTTCTATCGCCTCGCACGAATTCAGGACTCCCCTCAGCGCTATATTAAGTTCGGCCTCACTGATTAAGCAGTACAAAGACCGCGCAGAACTGGACAAAGTAGAGAAGCATGTAGAACGGGTAAAATCATCGGTGAACCACCTTACCGCTATCTTGAATGACTTCCTTTCGGTGGGTAAATTGGAGGAAGGTCGTGTTGAGGTCAACAAGGAAAATGTTTCGATATCCTCCTTTTTCAATGAGATAAAAGAAGAAGTAAAACCCGTGTTGAAAGAGACACAGCAATTAATACTTGATGTCAAACAGCCCCAAAATGATTTTTTCACAGACCCCAAAATCCTGCGCAATATCCTCTTCAATCTGATTTCCAATGCCGGGAAATATTCCGATGCCGGGAAAACAATCCGCCTGGATGTATTCTCAACGGAAGATAATATGATAATTGAAGTACATGACCAGGGAATGGGTATACCTCCATCGGAAGTAAAGCATGTTTTCGAACGTTTTTTTCGGGCGTCCAACGCATCAAACATACAAGGCACAGGCCTGGGATTGAATATTGTAAAAAAGTATGTTGATCTGTTGGGGGGAAATATTGCTTTCAGCAGCGAGGCGGGCAAGGGAAGCACCTTCACCATTATTTTACCTCTTTAACAAATATGAAAAAGATACTCCTGATAGAAGACAATGTTGACGTGAGGGAAAATACAGCAGAAATACTTTCTCTTGCCAATTATGAGGTGACGACCGCCAGGAACGGCAAGGAAGGCGCTGAATTGGCTCAAACATCACTGCCCGATTTGGTCATTTGCGACATCATGATGCCGGAATTAGATGGCTATGGTGTTCTTCATATTCTCGGGAAAAATCCTGAGACGGCCAGAATACCGTTTATTTTTCTCACCGCCAAAGCGGAGAAATCAGATATTCGGAAAGGAATGAACCTGGGTGCCGATGATTACCTTACAAAACCATTTGACGACACAGACCTACTCAACGCTGTTGAAGTTCGGCTCCGTAAAAGCGCAATTCAACAGCAAAATTATGCTACTACGGCCGATGGATTGAATCAGTTTATGCTAGATGCACGACACGTTTTAAACCTGAAAGAATTGGGGAAGGATAACAAAGTCAAATCCTACAAGAAAAAATCTGAGATCTTTGCTGATGGCGACACCCCTTCTCATGTATTTTTTATCAAATCCGGAAGTGTAAAAACATACAAATCGCACCCCGACGGGAAAGAACTGATCACAAACCTTTACAAAGAGAATGATTTTTTCGGGTATGAATCACTTTTGGAAAACAGCACCTTCACCGATACGGCCTTTGCGCTCGAAGATTCTGAATTGGTAATGATACCCAAAAACGATTTCATCACACTCCTTCATCGCCAACCAGATGTGTCCGTTAGTTTTATTGCACTGCTTTGTAAGAAAGTAGCCAGTAAGGAAGCCCAACTCCTTCACCTTGCTTATAATTCAGTGCGCCAACGAACTGCAGAAGCCTTGTTAAAAATGTGGCAATTGAAAAAAGGAAGTGAGCCATTGAGCATCCTGCGCGACGATCTCGCAAAGATTGTGGGCACGGCAACTGAGTCCGTGATCCGCGTCCTGTCTGATTTCAAGGATGAAGGCTTAATAGGGATGGAGGGCACCAAGATAAAAATGGTGCACCCCGAAAAACTTGAGCAAGTCATCAAGTGGAATGTTGCTAAAAATAGATCATGAAAGACTCGAAATACTATTTAGCAGATGTTATGGTAAATCTTATTAACCTCGTGAAAGCGTCTCCAATTTGTTCGGCAAGATTGCTAGACTAGAACTTCAAGTTTCCCATCTTTGTCCCAAAGCATAAACAAAGGATGAATAGGGGCAAAAAAGTCATTGCAAAAATCAAACGTTTTTGGAGAATTCTCGGCCCCGGTCTCGTGACGGGAGCCAGTGATGATGACCCGTCAGGAATCGCTACATACTCCCAGGCCGGTGCGGCTTTCGGGCTGGGAACATTATGGACTGCCTTACTCACCTTTCCGTTGATGGCCTCCATTCAGGAGATGTGTGCGCGGATTGGTTTAGTCACATCACAGGGGCTCACGGGAACACTGAAACGGAACTATTCAAAATTTATTTTGTACTTGATGGTGCTCTTCAGCTTTCCCGCCATTGTACTCAATATCGGAGCCGACATCGCTGGCATGGGCGCAGTGGCCAACCTCATTGTTCCCAATATCCATGCCGCCTGGTTTAGTTTTGCCTTCACTGTCATTATTCTGGTTGCCATCATTTATTTACCTTATCCAAAAATAGCATCCGTATTAAAATATTTATGCTTGTTCCTTTTGGTCTATCTGGTCGTGCCATTCTTGTCCAAACAGGATTGGGTAGCCGTATTTCATGCAACCGTTATCCCTACAGTCCAATTTAATCTCAGCTTTATCAATATGCTCGTCGCGGTATTTGGCACGACGATTTCTCCTTACCTCTTTTTCTGGCAGGCCACCATGGAAGTAGAAGACATGAAACACCGCAAGAACCATTTGGTTGTGGATAAAAATTTTATCAGCAAGATGAATAAGGATGTGAATTTCGGAATGTTCTTTTCAAACCTGGTAATGTATTTTATTATCCTGACTACCGGTACGGTGTTGTTTAATGCCGGTATTCATCAGATTGATACGGTGGAGCAAGCCGCTAAAGCATTGGAACCACTCGCAGGTGATGGTGCCTATTTTCTTTTTGCGGCGGGGGTCATAGGAACAGGATTTTTAGCCATCCCCGTATTGTGTGGTTCGCTGTCGTATATTATTTCAGAAACCTTTGGGTGGGAGCAGGGTTTTGACAAAAAGTTTCACGAAGCCAAAGCGTTCTACCTGGTTATTGCCGTTTCACTTGGGATAGGATTATTCATTCATTACCTGGGTATAAGTCCGATACAGGCATTAATTTATACTGCAATACTCTATGGGCTCACCTCTCCTGTCATTATTGCAATCGTCCTGCATATTTCCAACAATAAAAATGTGATGGGTGAATTCACGAACAGTCTTTGGTCAAATATTTTAGGAACGATAACATTGGTGTTGGTGACCGTCGCCGCACTGTTTCTTTTATATTATCAGTTTGTTAAGTGATGGATAATGATACATTGATCAGCTGGCCAAGATGAGCGAATCACTACTTTTCCATTAATCCCAATTTATATTGAAACATACCTGCAATGTTCCTTGCACGATCTTTCGCTTCCGCTGCTTTAATACCTTCAAAGTGCTCATCCACCGTTTGAGTAAATAATTCAAGCCAACGACTAAAATGGGATGAATCAATGGCAAGATGAATATGTTTTTGGAGCGGATTGCCCTGATAAGATTGATCTCCTAAAAGCATCGAAGCCCAGAAATTATACATCGTTGGCAAATGATTCGGCCAATCAACATGGTCAAAAACGTGTTTAAGGAAATCATCGGTCGTTACTCTGGCATAAAAGGAATCCACCAGCTGAACGATATCATTTCGATCCAATATATCTTTCATAAAAACCTTATTTTTGAAAACAGATTTGGGATATGAATATTTCTACTTGTATTTAATCATGATTGGTGTTACTGGCAGATAACAATCGGGTCTGCACGCTGACGATTAGCATCCCCATGATAATGCACATACACACTTCTGGTGATCAACAAAGTCCCCAGGGTGATCATGGCCACCGTGGTGAAACTACGAAAATTAAAATTAAACCGATTGATCAGTAATTGCAATGCGGACGTAAAGCCCAGCATCACAGGCAAGGTACCGGCGCCAAAAATCAGCATGAAGAAAAAACCGTTGGCGGCAT
>JAYVXP010000029.1:0-2693 GCA_043785125.1 Bacteroidia bacterium | reverse complement strand
TACCCAATAGTGCATAGGTACCGCTCACGACAATGGATTTATTTTGAGCTGATTCAGGAAGGTCAACCACTGTATAACCATCCTCTGAAATTCCTTTTGTTATTTCTATCATCTTATAGCGATTAGAAGTGGTATCACTGGTGACGAAGACGAAATATTTTCCATTAAAATTGACAACTGCTTCATCGGGTAGTACTGTCTCTGATTTTTCACCGGTTTCTATGGTGGCACTAAAATACAGGCCTGGAATCAAAGACGGATCTTCTTTATCCAAATGACAATGCACTCTCACGGTGCGCTCGGGCGTGATGGCTTTCCCAATCAGGTAAACTTTGGCCAATCGTTCTTTATTTTCATTTGATAGCCTGATACGTACAGTCTGACCAACAACTAATTTTGAAATATCTTTTTCAAAGACCTGGGCCTCGGCATGGAGGTGCTCTGTATCAACAATTTTTACCATCACTTCTGTTGGAATGACGTGCATCCCGATATTGATGTTGACCTCTGTTACAAACCCCGCGATGGGAGAAGGGATTGAAATGGTGTTTTTAATGTTACCCGCTTCGATATCGGCCGGGTTAATATTGATCAACTTTAATTTTGCTTTTAGTCCTTCTACTTTTGCTTTGGTACTAAAGTAATTTGATTTTGATTGCTGTAAGGCTTTTATGGCATTCACATTTTCAGTAGCAAGGTCTTGCTGACGTTTGTATTCAAGCTCTAAAAAGTCCAACTGACTTTTACTATCCAGGTAATCCTGTTGAATTTGGATGTAATCAGGATGTTCCATCACGACAACTATCTGCCCTTTTTTAATTTTCATGCCCTGAAGCAATTCGGTGTATTTAACAAAGCCGCCAAGTGGAGCAGAAATGGTAACTAGTTTTTGAGGAGGTACATCGAGTTTACCATTGGCCTTTACCGGGTTGCTCATCTGCCTTTTTTCAACTTGGCCCAATTGAATGTTTATCGATTTGACTTGCTCATCGGTTAAACTCACTTCGTTCTGTCCAGAATTCTTAGTCCTTAGTTTTGAATTAGCATCGACTTGATTTTTGTCTGTGTTTCTTGAACAGGAGAAAGCGGTTATTAAGAACATGGAATAAATTGACAGGTGTTTCATTTCTTTAAGATTCATAATTCAACATTTAAAATTTTCCCTGGAGGAATTCAAGTTTGATAATCGAATGATTGTATTGGTTGAGTGACAACAAGTAATTGGATTTAATCATCAAGGCATTTCGGAGCGACTGCAAATACTCGATATAGCCAATCTCACCACTTTGGAACGCCTTGCGAGCCTGACGTAGAATCAATTCAGCATTTTGGAGTGCACTGTTTTCATAATACGTCAAGCTTGCCTGATTTTTATCGAATTCTTGTAAGGCTTGTGTATAGGCACCATTCAATGAGGTTTGAAAATACTCAGCGCTCTTTCTATTGGCTTCCTCCTGAAAAGCAGCGGCCCTTGCTCTTGCCACATGCGGGGCAAACCACAATGGAATGGCAAGCCCTAATTGAAACCCCTGAAAGTGCGTGCTTCTTGGAGTAAACACGTCCACGCCGTTGATCCTTTGCACACCCGTTAGACTTTGGTTGAAGTAACCAACAATGATGTCAGGCATTATTTTGTTCCGCTCCAGTCTTTTGACCTGACCGCTTATTACAACCTGTTGTTTCACATAATCAAGTTGTGGGTTGTCTTGAAAGGATGAAGTTTCTACTGGAGGAATGTGCCTCACCAGAATATCATTGGCAATGATCGGGTTTTCGCTTTTTAATATTGCCTGAAGTCGCGTTTGAGAAATTTGAATATCGGCTTCATTTTGGCGGGCAAGGTTTTTTACTTCTAATAATTGTGTTTCGGCAGTGGCTTTCTCCAGCAAATTACTTTCTCCTGTTTTGTACCGTAAAGATGAAGCCTTTGCAAAATCGGTGTAAAGGCTGTCTTGCGTAGCAAGAAGTTTTTTTAAGGCTTCCTGATAAATAAGCTGCTCGTAAGCCGATTTCACTTCAAAGACCAGATTATTTTGCGTTACCACTAAGTTTTTCTGAGACCCGATAATTTGTTCTTTACCTAGTCGTACTTGTGCGCCCATTGTTGTGGGAAATGGGATGCTTTGGGTAAGGGTTAGATTATTGTCCTGGTAGTAGGAATTATATTGCCCGTGCATCCATAAAGCGGTGAGCTTTCCAATATCAGTCCCTGTTTTTTTCAGCTGCCTGAAATACTCAACCTGAAATTCGGCAGACTTTATCAATTGATTGTTTTGCAAAGCGGTTTGCACGACTTGTTCCCGGCTCATCCGTTGTCCAAAGACCGAAGTAGAGGCCAGAATAATGATGAATTTTAAATGATGAATTTTGAAGGGATGCATGGTTCAACTGTTTTGTGATGATGTATCGATCTTTGAATCAGTTTCTTTTTCGAAATAGGTATAGAGTACGGGTAGAACGACCAACGTTAAGAGCGTGGCAGTAACCAGTCCTCCAATAACAACTGTAGCAAGCGGCCGTTGTACTTCTGCTCCAGATCCGTTGGAAAGTGCCATTGGCAAAAACCCGAGTGAAGCGACAAGCGCAGTCATTAACACAGGCCGCAAACGCACTTCTGTTCCTTTCAACACAACTTCCTTAAGACTAAGGCCTCCTGCCTTTTTCAAGCGATTGAACTCTGCAATGAGTACAAT
>JAYVXP010000028.1:0-2694 GCA_043785125.1 Bacteroidia bacterium | reverse complement strand
CTTTTTTCGCCTTGAATTCTTCCTTGATTTTTTCAATATCAACCCCTTTTGCTACGGGTTGGAAGTTTTGGATTTTCAATGCTTGCCTTCTGCGGGCTGCTTTCGCTTTGTCTTTGCGGTTCTTGCGTTTGAGACGGGTAACGGACATGGCTAATTCGGTTAAAGAGCCGCAAAAATAGCAGATTTAATTTATCCTGAAAAAGAAAAGCCATTTCGGACTCTAAAAATCTCAAAAATATCCCAAATCAACGTAGTTTTGCCCTATCACTACCCTACTCCGCACCTTGAGGTGCAGGAAGCGTCCGCCAACTGGTGGAATACGGGAAAAGGGATCTATGGAAAAACCCACATTACCCAAAGGCACTCGCGACTTCGGACCGGCCCAGATGGCCAAGCGTCAGTTTATCCTGGATACCATCAAAAAAGTCTTTCAAAAGTATTGCTTTCAGCCCCTGGAGACGCCTGCAATGGAAGACCTTTCCACGCTTACCGGAAAGTATGGAAATGAAGGGGATCAGCTACTTTTCAAAATCCTCAATTCCGGTGATTTCCTCAAACACGCCGATCCAAAACAACTTGAAGCCCGGGATTCTCCGCAAGTTGCTCTCGCCATTTCCGAGAAAGGTCTCCGCTATGATCTCACCGTTCCCTTTGCGCGCTATGTGGTGATGAACCGGCACGAGATCACTTTTCCATTCAAGCGTTATCAAATCCAGCCGGTGTGGCGGGCCGACCGTCCGCAGAAAGGACGCTACCGGGAATTCTATCAGTGCGATGCCGATGTGGTGGGAACCACTTCCCTTGTCTGCGAAGCGGAAATCGTTTTGATGATCAAAGAAGTGTTCTCGGCATTGGGCATCAGGGATTATTCGATCAAGATCAATCACCGCGCTATACTTTCAGGACTGGCTGCTATCGCCGGAGTAAAAAAAAACGAGGCGGCGCTATTTGTGGCCATTGACAAGCTGGACAAAATCGGAGAAAAAAAAGTTAGAGAAGAACTCCTTTCCAAAGGGTTTGAAAGCCAGGGCGTTTCCCGGCTTTTTGAAATCCTGAATCTCGCCGGCAACACAAAACAAAAAATGGACTTTCTGATCAACGAATTTCCGAAGGTGGCAAACATTGACAATGGCATAACCGATTTGCGGGAGATCATGCGCATGCTCCGGGATTTTGGTGTAGATGAAAATCATTTGGAGTTTGACATGGCACTGGCCCGGGGATTGAGTTATTATACCGGAACGATTTTCGAAGTGAAAATAAACAACGTGTCGGTTGGCAGCGTCAGCGGCGGCGGCCGATACGATAACCTGACGGGTGTCTTTGGGATGCCCGGTGTCTCGGGGACGGGCTTCTCATTCGGCGTCGACCGCCTTTGCGACGCGATGGAAGAACTTCAGTTGTTCCCAAAAGAGACGCAGTTTTTTTCAACCATTCTTGTTGCGCACCTGGATGAAGAGCGCTTGCACTACGGCCTAAAAGTAGTTCAAACATTACGACAGCAAAATATTGCTGCTGAAATCTATCCGGACCCCAGTAAACTAAAAAAACAACTGGAATATGCCAATAAAAGAATGATCCCTTATGTCATCGTTATTGGTTCTGAAGAAGTAATGAGCAATCTGCTCGTGTTTCGTAACATGAAAACAGGAGAGCAACAAAAACTTTCATTAGAACAAATTATGAAATTTGATTTCTCTGCTTAAGATTAAGACTCAAGGCTTCCATTAAAACTGAATCTTTTAAACCTAGAATTAAACCTTGAACTTTGAATACTCACACGCTTTCATCCGGGACATTGTCTCTTGAATCAATAGAAAAAATCCTTTCCAAGGATGCAAAAATTATTATCTCTGGTGAATCCGTACAAAAAATAATCCGTTGTCGCGAATACCTGGATCAGAAAATAGCACACTCGACCCTACCTCTGTACGGCATCAATACCGGGTTCGGTTCACTTTATAACAAGAACATTCCCAAGGAAGACCTGGAAAAACTTCAGGACAATCTAGTCAAGTCGCATGCATGTGGTACCGGACCCGAAGTGCCGAGAGAGATTGTGCTCCTGATGCTTTTTTTGAAAGCACAGTCCTTGGCTTATGGTTATTCGGGTGTACAGTTGCAGACTGTGGAGCGATTGGTGGATATGTTTAATCAGCGCGTGCTTCCACGGATATTTGAGATGGGCTCATTAGGTGCATCAGGGGATCTTGCTCCGCTTGCCCACCTTGCGTTGCCATTGATCGGATACGGCGAGGTGCATTATCTCGGCAAAATTTATTCCGGTGCAGAAGCGCTCAAGGCATTGGATTGGGAAATAATTCATCTTAAAGCAAAAGAAGGTCTCGCACTGTTGAACGGCACCCAATTCATGAGCGCATACGGCATCTTGTGTGTCATTCACGGACAACGCATTATGAATCTGTCTAACCTCATAGGGGCTTTGTCATTGGATGCGTTTGACGGAAGAATTGAAGCCTTTGACGAATCCGTCCATCGTATCAGGCCGCAAAAAGGTCAGGCGCGTGTGGCGAGCGAAATCCGCGCCCTCCTGCAAGGAAGTGACCTCATCGTGCAGCCGAAGAAACATGTGCAGGATCCCTATTCCTTTCGATGCATTCCACAAGTACACGGAGCAAGTCTGGATGCATTGGAATATGTCACCGGAGTTATATTAGACGAAGTCAACGGCGT
>JAYVXP010000027.1:0-2695 GCA_043785125.1 Bacteroidia bacterium | reverse complement strand
TACAACCACATCAGGTAAAGGAAATTAATGAGCTTATCGAAAAAATCGAAAAAGCCATCAAACCAAAACACGAGATAGGAGCTCAAAGCAAACCAATTCTAAAGAGTTTGCTGGTGACGAATAAGATAAAACGGACACCCCTTTTTTTTAAATCTAAAAGAGAATATTCAGATCTGGTCATTTCTTATTTTGTAAATGAGAAAAAACTAAAGCAAAATAAATTTCACCGAAATGGCCAGGAGTTTATTTTTCTGCTGTAGTAAACTAATGGTTAGCACGCGTTTCAAATGCGTGCTCACGTAATTATTTTGCGGTATCTGATTGCCAAATGTGACGTTTCAACAATAGATTGACTATTTTTAATGAACGTTAATATCCCCTCATGTCGCCTAACAATTCCAACCTTTTCTCACTTATTAATAAGACCGTTGCTATCACCGGTGGCACCGGTGTCCTGGGCCAGGCGATGGTGAAGGGACTGGCGGCTGCAGGAGCGTCAGTAGCAATTTTGGGCAGACGGAAAGAAGTAGCGGAAGAGTTGGCAATGGATATACGTTCATCCGGCGGCAAGGCGATTGCTGTCAAGGCGGATGTGCTGGACCGGGCAGAACTGATAAAAGCGCGGGAAGCAATCCTTCAGGAATTTGGCAGCATTCAAATACTTGTCAATGCAGCAGGAGGGAACATGCCGGGGGCCGTTGTCCCTCCCGACAAGACTTTCTTTGATTTGAATTTGGATGACTTTCAAAAAGTAGTGGACTTAAACCTGATGGGAACCGTACTGCCCACGCAGGTCTTTTCAGAAGATATGGCGAAGCGTAAGAAAGGAGTGATCATCAACATCGCCTCCATGGCAGCATTTCGTCCTCTCACGAGGGTAGTAGGATACTCGGCTGCCAAAGCTGCGGTAGAAAATTTCACACAATGGTTGGCTATTGAAATGGCCAAGAAATTTGGCGAAGGAATTCGCGTCAACGCAATCTCGCCAGGTTTTTTTCTCACCGAACAAAACCGCACGTTGCTTACCAACCCGGATGGAAGTTATACCGCCCGTGGACAAGCCGCGATCAATCAAACGCCCTTCGCACGCTTCGGGAAACCTGAAGAATTGGTTGGAACGTTAGTCTGGCTTTGTTCGGACGCCTCTGCCTTTGTCACAGGCGTCAATGTTCCAGTAGATGGAGGCTTTAATGTTTTTAGTGGCGTTTAAAATTTAACATATCCAAGGGATGCAATATTTATTGGTCCCGTAGGGACAAAATCTTGGTAGAAATGATCAAGTGGTTTTTCGAAGTCCCGTAGGGACGAAATATTATTCCGATGTTAACGAATGAAATTGTTACGCACATATTTTCGGGTAACAATTATCAACATGATAATTCAACAATAGATTATTTTTCATAACGCAGGTATTAATTCAATCATGGCCAAGAAAGTAAAGCCCTTTTTAAATTCTAATTTTCTATTGGAGAATGAAATAGCGGTAAAGCTATATGAACAATTCGCCGCACCGATGCCCATCATCGATTATCACAATCACCTTTCACCGAAAGACATTGCCGAAAACAGAAAATTCAATAACCTGACGGAGGCCTGGTTGGCAGGAGATCACTATAAATGGAGAGCGATGCGTACCAACGGTGTTCCCGAAAAGTATTGCACGGGCGACGCCACACCATTTGAAAAATTTAATGAATGGGCGAAAACCGTACCCTACACCATGCGGAACCCCCTGTATCACTGGACACATCTGGAATTGAAGAATTATTTTGGGATCTCCAAAATATTAGATGAGACTACAGCAAAGGAAATTTACGATCAATGTTCTGCCATGCTACAGCAGAAGGATTTCCACGCGCAAGGGCTGTTAAAGAAAATGAATGTAGAAGTGGTTTGCACCACGGATGATCCCATTGATAGTCTGGAGCATCATCAAAACTTTTCGAAGAGTGGTGCCGTGCTGAAAATGTTTCCATCTTTTCGTCCTGATAAAGCCTATTCGACCGACCTGCCTGGGTCGTATAATGAGTATTTGAACAAACTGTCGGACGTTTCCCAACAACCAATTAAGACGTTTGATGATTTGATTGCAGCGTTAACTAAGCGTATCGACTTCTTCCATGAACAAGGATGCAGGTCTGCCGATCATGGCCTGGAATATTTGTACTTTGACCCCGAGGCTTTGTCAAAGGCATCATCGTTATTGAAGAAGGTTCGTGATGGCATGGCGTTAACAAAAGAAGAAAGCCTGCAATTCAGTTGCGCCGTATTAATCCGTCTTTGCCAGAAGTATCACGCCATTGGATGGGCGCAGCAATTCCATGTGGGTGCCCTTCGCAATAACAACACGCGGATGATGCGTCTGTTAGGTCCCGATACCGGCTTTGATTCGATCAGCGATTTCCCGCAAGCACAGCACATGGCCCGTTTCTTTGATTATTTAGACACCACCAACCAACTGGCCCGAACCATCATCTACAATCTGAATCCATCGCAAAATGAAGTCTTTGCAACCATGGCAGGAAATTTCAATGATGGATCCGTGCCAGGCAAGATTCAATTTGGTTCAGGCTGGTGGTTCCTGGACCAGAAAGAAGGAATGGAGAAACAGCTCAATGCGTTGTCGAACATGGGGTTGCTCTCGCGGTTTGTAGGTATGGTGACGGATTCGCGGAGTTTTTTGTCATTTCCGCGC
>JAYVXP010000026.1:0-8887 GCA_043785125.1 Bacteroidia bacterium | reverse complement strand
TTCTCAAACGTCTTGAAAATCTGCTTGTCCAGGTCGATGCGATCCGTAACGATGATCACCCGCGGATCGCCTATCGATTTCTCTAGCGCAATACATTTGGACAACATCACCATGGTGAGCGACTTTCCACTGCCCTGGGTATGCCAGATAACACCACCTTTGCGGTTGCCATCTGTATCGACCTGTTGGATCCGACGCAGTGTTTCCTGAACGGCGAAGTATTGCTGGTAACGAGCAATCTTCTTTTCCGCACCGTCGTACACGATAAACTTGTACACGAGGTCCATGAGACGCTTTGGTTCACATAAGGAAGTGAGTACGCGGTCTTGTTCTGTAGGCAGTCGATCCTCCGACGTTGTCCCATTGACCTTTCCTTTGAGAAGCTTTTGAACCTGCGATTCATTGTCCTCCTTCCAGACCGACCAGAATTTCGCACTAGTTTCCGTGGCAGCGTATTTTACAATGTTCGGCTGAACAGCGAGCAGCAGTTGGGCATAGTGGAACAGCCTGGGGATTCCATCTTCTTTTCTTTGATTGCGGAGTTGCTGGGAGATCGCTTCATCAATCGAAAAATTCTTATCACGCCGTTTGTTTTCGATAACAACAAACGGGATACCATTGACAAACAGGACGATGTCGGGGCGACATTGCTTTTTGATGCCATCTACGCAGAATTCGTCTGTGACGTGGTAAACGTTATTCTCCGGATTTGCCCAGTCGATGTATTTAAGTGTGAATGACTTCTGATCGCCCTGGATGGATTCCACAAAGCTCTTTCCGAGTGTGACCAGGTCATAAATCTTTTCGTTGGTCTGGACGAGTCCTTCATCGGGCACATTTTTCAGCGCCGTGATGGCGGACTGGATACTGCTTTGGGAAAATTTGTAGTCCTTGCCCTTGTATTCGAAGTTGTTGATGGACTGCAGACGTTCCTGCAGGACTCCTTCCAAGATTACATTGGACAGAATACCGCCTCGTTCTTTTTCAGTCTCTGCCGGGGGCAGATACTTCCAGCCCAGCTTTTGCATTAGGCGTAGCGCGGGTTGTTGAGAGTCGGTGAATTCCTGGTAGTCCATGTCTTGAACTATGATTTTAATGATTTTTTGATTGACTATGATTCTTGTTTGCTTTCATGGCGCGTTCATTTTGCGACTGGGGCTAAATGTCATAGGCGTACTAATCATAGTCTTCATTTAATCATCCAAATCATAGTCTGAACTGTGATTTGAGTGATTTTCTGATGGGCTATGATTCTCTCCAGTCTTGAAGTATCAATCATAGTCTTCATTTAATCATTAAAATCATAGTTCAGACTTTTTTCTTCGGTTTCATCACTCGTTTGAATTGAAGACTGGTGTTACCAAAATTAATGAGTAACCCAATGTCCATGCCATACGCCTCCAGGTAGTTGATGGCTTGAGCCAAATGAACATCTTCCAGTTTCACAACAGCTTTCAATTCCACCATGATTTTTCCTTCAACAAAAAAATCAACCCTTCGCAGCCCAATCTGTTTTCCTTTATAGAATATTTCCATTTCGTGCTCCCGGCTAAACGTCAGACCCTGCGTTTCCATTTCAATCGCCAATGCCCTTTGATAGATAACTTCCTGAAAGCCATTGCCTAAAACCCGATGCACCTCCATGGCACATCCAATGATCTTACCTGTCCGCTCTTATTCCGGGTATCGTGTATCAATCATAGTTTTCATTCAATCATTGAAATCATAGTTCAGACGTTTTTCTTTTTCCCCTTGATCCGTTTGACATCTTTGAGCACTTTCTTTTGATCACCTTCCAACCTTCGTTTTACTTTTCCAACATCCTCTGCCGCCGGGAGACTTTCTGGTTTCACTCCTCGCTCAATAAGCATTTTCCTAACGGCAATATTGTTATCAACATGCTCTTTTGAAATGGACGATTCACCTTTCAGGTCTTTCTCGACGGTATTGTGACTGGTGAGTTCGGACGCGAAATCTTTCGCTTTAATGGTTAATGTTGGAAGGAAATCCGCAAGAGGACGGGTGGCTGGCACGTTGAATTTATGCTTCATGTCATTCGTGGTGAACCCGCCAAACAATGCCTGATCGCCTTTTGAACGGATGATGGCAAAGCCTTTATCGTCGACACCGCGTTCATAAATTATTCCGGAAAGTTTCTTTTCGGATTTCGTAAGCTTTTCCCGGGCTGATACGCGGACTACATCCAGGAGCCTTTGCTCAATGATCTCCTGTTTACGGGTTTGGACAGCGAAGTAAGTTTGGGCAAAGGCGATTTCAGACTTATTAGCGTCGCCGTTTTGGGCGATCAGGTAGCATGCGTAGCGCGTCAGGGCCACATCCTCGACTTCTCGCTGGCCGCCTTTTCCGAGATCGATCATTTTGTTGACGTCAACGAAATGATCCTTTTCGGTCCCCCCAGCGTTTTTTGCGGCCAATTTGGCCTTTTCAACCACTTTCAGGAAGTTGCGCCAGTCACTATAATTGAAAATCTCCTGCAATTCCCTCGCGCTCCAGCACTCCACTTCTTTGCAGAGGTAGCATGCGTGTTCGAATTTTTCGAAGAGTTCGTTGATGAGTTCCTTTTTCATTGTCTTGAACTATGATTTTGATGATTTTCTGATGGGCTATGATTCTTTAAATTAATGGTGCTTTGAATCAAGGTGTGATGTTCTCTGCCAGGGCCTGAGCATTTTGTATTAATCATAGTCTTCATTTAATCATTTTGAATCATAGTTCTGACTTTTCCTGTGAGTAATTGCTGCATTAAGCCTTTCTTTTGAAATTTCAATAGGTCGAGCCTTTTCAAAAGCTTATCCAGTTCATAATCAGCTTTCTTAAGGGCTTCTCCAATTAATTTCTGTTCCGGTAACAACGGTATTTTCAGGATTATTTGCCTTAGGTCATCCGGATAAATATGAACCACTGAATGTCCTTTTCCCCTCGATGATTTCTGCCTATTCGACTCTTCATTATTAAGTTGGAAAGCCAAGAACAGTGAATCTATCTCCGACCTTGGCCGAAGGATAACTATATCCCCGCCAGCATATGCTTTATCATTTCCAAGAAATGCAACACATTTTCCAATCTCCTCGGCTGTTTCGCCCGAACCGGCAAATAGAATATCACCGCGCCAAATTGGTTTACTCAGTTTAGCCGACTCCTCATTGATAAATGAATGAAATTCCTTAATGAAAATATTGTGGACTGTATATATTTCTCCATACCGAATGCAGGGAATACCACCTTCAATCAATTCAGCTTTTGATATGCCGCTCCCCTTTGAAAATTCTCCAATATCCTTCAATTTCAAAGGCCTCCACTTATCACTAAACCCAAAGAACCTCACCTTCCCCGTCAGCAATTGCTGCATCAATCCTTTTTTGAGTTGTTGTTTTTGGGCAATGAGCTGTTCCGTTTTTTCGATGGCGCGGTCCCAGGTGGAGAGGATGAGGGCGATTTTTTTTTGCTCGGGGAGAGGGGGGACGAGAACATCGATGTCCAGCAAAACCTCACGTGTAATTCCACTTATTGAAGTTCCTTGGTTTAGTTGACTCAATTTGCCCTTAATAAAGTGTAGATAAACGAGCAGGTAGTTCGTCAAAGCCACCCGATTATCGACCTGAACTCCGGTTAGATCCTGACTAATTGCTACATCATATGGCGCAATGGTCATTTTTCCAACTCCTGTCCTCGTAACTAAAAGCAACCAACCCTTTGGAACTACATTCGTAGAACTATTTTTTACTGCATCCTTGGTAATGTATCTTCGAATTTGAAGTTTTTGTTCTGAAAAATCAGCGCCCGTAATCCACGGGATGTCTCCCGTCCAGAAAGATGCGTCTTTAGTTGACGGAGTACCTCCATTCACAAATTGGACACACGCATTCTTGAGTTTTTTTTCAACCCATCCTGGAGGTAGTTTGCTTTTACGCTTTGTATCTTTTGCTCTCACCATGAAGGGCTTTGAATTATTGATTTTCATTAGTTGCTTTTAATTCCCCCCGCCTCACTAATCTGTTCAAGCAATTTATCTATCGAATATGAATATTCACTGAACTGGAATTGCAGCCAGGTAGAGCCAGGCCTTCCGGTCAGATTTTGATTTCCTTTTAAGTGTCTACTTACCATAGGCCAGCTTTTTTATTCCCGGATTGTTCAATAGTGACTTCAACTGCGTGATGGCTGTAATTGATCTTCGCCAGCGTCCGGTTCAAATTCCAGGCGAGTGAATGTTTAAGATTCTCCTCTTGCTTAAGTCGCTGAAATTCTTTGATCAGATAGAGCTTGAATTCAGGGCTTAACCAACTACCAAATTCAAAGGCTATGTCCTTGTCAGCGTAGGTTCCACCATACCTGCCGGCATTGGCGATTAATCCCCTGGCGTGTCTAGCTTCAATCCACTTCTTCGCCGAAAGGTAAAAGCTGTTTCTGCCCGCCTCATTTTTAATTCCCTCGAATTCGAGGGAATTAAAATCGGGGTTGTTGATCCGCTCCCACACACCCAGAAACAATACTGTATCCTTATTTTTCAGCCACTGCTCGATCAGGGCGCCACCACCGTCAAAATTCTTTACCATATCCGTAAGGGAAATATAGTCTGAGCCTTCATACGCCAGCATTTTGATTTCGGTGCCTTGTACCAGCAAGGTGATGTTCTTCTCCTTTTTCATACAATCATCACATCCATGTTATCGGATTGGGCATTTGTAGTTATTCTCGCCGCTCACAGTATTCGAAAAATTCGAATAACTGAAACTATGATGGTTACCGTCTGAATCAGTCATCCGGGAATTCCGGATAACTGCGCCCGGCGTCTGATAAGAAAGCATGTCGACCTCTTTCATTGCAGTTCCTTGATAAAGTGAGTCACTTTATTATACAAATTCGACTTTATTATGCTGATCATCAATATCATACCTGGATTGTTTTGCCTACATCAAAATTCAGATGTTCGTTGTATTTCACATATCCCAATTGATTATTAATCAACCGGGTGGATCCGATGGTGAATTCCGGCACGAATTGGTGATGGTGCCCGTACACCCAGTAATCCGCCCCGCAAGATTCAATGAGATCAGACAACTCCACGGCAAACGCTTCACTCAGGGCATCACCTTTGTATTTCGCAGGATAGTTTGAAAAAGTCGGCACGTGGTGTGTCACCACTATCGTCTTCCCGGCCCAGGGTTGCCTGAATAACTCCTGCAGAAAATCCACAGACTGCTTATGCAATGCATTAACGTGAAGAGGAAGTAAGGGTGAACTTCCATACCGGATCACATGAAAATCGGACATGCCTTGCCGTATCTCACGCTCACGAAGCGAACTGATCTGAGTCCACATCGTGGAGAAAATGAACCGCACATGCTTATTTACAACAACCTGATTATTAACCAGCATAACATTCTCTCTTACCTTCTCACAAAATGATCCGCTTCGGTTCAGAATATCGCTGGGATAATATTCATGATTGCCGGGTATCCAATAAACCATTTCGAATTGATCCGAGATTCTGTCAAAGAAAGTATTGTGTTTGTCCAATACAGCAAAAGGAACGACATCACCCGCCAGCAATAATATCTTACCCGTCGGAATGATAGGATTCTTCTTAAGAAAATCCGCATTGTCTGGGAATTCAAGATGCAGGTCGGAACAATATTGCACAGTCATTTTAGAAACCAAGTTCTTTCAGGTACTTGTTCATTTCCTTTCGCACATCCACGAGTTCAACCTCCAGTTTTTCGATTTCCTTTTGGGTAGCTTTGATGTTCACCGGCTCTTCCTCCTCAAAAGTGTCGACATATCGGGGAATATTCAGGTTGAAATCATTCTCTTTGATCTCATCAAGTGTTGCGCGATAGGAATATTTTTCATCCGTTTCAAACTTTTTATAAGTCCGCTCAATTTTTTCAATGTCCTGAACGCGCAGCGTGTTTTGTTTTTTTCCTTCCTGGTATTCGCGGCTCGCATCAATAAATAATACTTCTTTTCTTTTGCGTGCTTTGTTGAATATCAGGATCGCGGCGGGAATGCCCGTGCCGAAGAATAAATTGGTGGGTAGTCCAACCACGGCATCGAGCAGATTGTCCTCGATCAGCGTTTGTCTGATTCTTCCTTCCGCAGCACCCCGGAAAAGAACACCGTGTGGTACGATCACTCCCACCTTACCGGTGGGAAGTGCAGTCTCAATCATGTGTAAAATAAAAGCATAATCCCCTTTGCTCTTCGGTGGCAGGCCACGACGAAATCTCTTAAAGCGATCAGCCTCCGCATCCTCGTGGCCCCACTTGTCCAACGAAAAGGGCGGATTGGCTACCACCACATCGAACTTCATGAGTTTATCGCCTTCGAGGAGTTTGGGGTTATTGATAGTGTCGCCCCATTCGATGTGTGCAGCGTCCATTCCATGCAGGAACATATTCAGCTTGGCGAGCGCCCAGGTTTCACCATTGCTTTCCTGGCCATAAAGAGAGAAGTCGTTGGAAAGCTTTGCGGTTTTATCGGTCACATGTTCAGCGACCGTGATCAACAGTGAACCAGACCCACACGTTGGGTCACAGATCCTGGCGCCTTGTTTCGGTGCAATCAGACGCGCGAGAAGTTCCGATACCTCATGGGGTGTGTAAAATTCTCCTCCCTTTTTTCCGGCGCCGGAAGCAAACCGCTCGATCAGGTACATGTAGGCATTTCCGATAAGGTCCTCTTTGCGACCGAGCACGGAAGGACGAAAGTCAAGTACCGGCTTTGCAAAATCATCGATGAGGTTCTTAAGTCGTCGATTGCGGTCTTTCGTTTGTCCAAGCTTTTCCGAATTGTAGCTTATGTTCCGGAACACGCCTTCCAGTTTTTCCAGGTTCTGATCTTCGATCCGGGCCAGGACTTTGTCGATCCGTTCACCTATGTCGGAGTCATTCCGGTGTTCATGAAGGTAATCGAATGTGCAGTTTTCGGGAAGGATGAATCGTTCGCGGCTCATTTTTCTTTTGATCAGCTCCTTGTCTTTGCCGAATTGCTTTGCGTATTCCTCCTGCCTGTCCTTCCATACATCGCTGAGGTATTTTAAGAACATGAAATTCAGGATGTAGTTTTTGTATTCAGATGAATCGAATGCGCCGCGGAACGTGTCGCATGCATCCCAAAGTGTTTTGTTGATCTGGTCTTGATTTGGTCTCACATTTTCCATGGCTATTTTCCTTGCTGTAATAGTTGTGACAGTGCCGCGTTGACGACTACGTCATGTTTCTTTGCGATTTCTTCATTGAGAAGGCGATCGCGCTTTCTCAACTGATAGATCGTTACGATCTTCTTTTGAACTTCCAATGAAGGAATTTCTACTAACATGTTTACCACTGTTCCCATGTTTATGTTGGGGATATAGGTCCCTGCCGTATTCTGTTTAATATACCGCTGCGCATCAATTTGATTTAGGTACCATGCCAAATAGCCAGGTGATACCGTCGCGCTATCAGGACGAAGGACAAAAAATGCTGAAGACGCGATGACATTGGGCAGATTCAAGTTGAATTCCAGGGCGTAGTTATTGGATCCTTTGGCGATGAAGAGAACATCGCCTTCTTCAAGGATATAACTCCTTCCAACAAGTTCCGAAGAGACCCTGGTCAAATTCCTTCCGATCGCCGAATAGCCGTCATGGAGGTCCTTCATTTGGATGACCAGCAGATCGCCCTTCTCATCATTTTCAATTTTGTTACGAAATGAAAAGCCAGATGCGATGGAGTATAGCACAGATTTCAAGAGCGTTTTGTGAGCCATCTATGCAATTAACCCAATCTCCTCGATCATTGCAAATTTACCAATGCATAATAGCTAGGATGTAAATTACATGTTGGTATTTCTATGACGGTTCTTCAGTACTGTTTAACCTCTTTTTCGGCTAAATTATGGTTTTTTTGACACCTTTAAGGGGATCTACCTCAACCCACTCGCCATCGTTGGTGTCCTCCACCAACGATTCTGCCAAAAAAGCCAGGACATGCGGGGCGCGGCAAAAGGTAACTGTCATGATAAGGTTTCATCAGCATCCTTCAAAGATAGCGAACCGTCAGAATTTTAATCGCCATGGACGCAAGCGACCGTTATTCCGGTAGTATGCCTTACCAACCTTTTGCAAAGATTGAATCATGATTGTTAGCAGCGTTATTTATAATAATAATTATGCGACACTGCTACTATTCGCCAAGTCGAAAGCGGGTAGTCTTTTAGAACCTGACTTTGAAAATCCATTTACCCAACCCCCTCGTCCGGCAGCATCTCAATATCCCTGATCAACACTTTCTTGGCGATGCGCTGAGCTGTTGGCGTGGCTGCTAAACCTCCGAGTGCTGTTTCTTTGTAACGCGTCTCCATGCTGGCACCGATTTCTCCCATGGCCGCAATGACTTCATCCACCGGAATTACACTGCTCACGTCGGCCAGGGCAATCTGGGCGGAGCTGTTGGCGATGGCCGCCGCGCTCGCATTGCGCACGACACACGGCACTTCCACCAATCCTGCCACGGGATCACAAACCAAACCCAACATGCATTGGATCGTGATGGCAACGGCATTAAATATCTGGTCGATGTTTCCGCCCAGGCAAAAGACAATCGCTCCTGAGCCCATGGCCGCTGCCGTTCCGGTTTCCGCCTGACAACCACCCACCGCTCCGGAGATCGAAGCTTTTTGTTCGATAATTAAGGCAATGCCGGCCGCAAGCAACATCGCTTCTAAAATTTTATCGTCTTCGATCTCGTGGATCTCTTGTAACGTGTACAATACGCCGGGCATGATTCCACTGGCTCCTGCCGTGGGGGCCGCTACAATCCGGCCCATACACGAGTTTACTTCTTTTGCCGCAAGTGCCCGGGAAATCAGATTTTGAAATTCT
>JAYVXP010000025.1:0-2725 GCA_043785125.1 Bacteroidia bacterium | reverse complement strand
GAAATACCGATATCGCTTTTTATGCCGGACTCAAACGCGTGATGGGCAGCAGTGGATTAACCGTAAAAAATTGTAAAATTCAAGATGTTGGTATTGCCGTGACTACGTATAGCGCCGACTCCAAAGATTTTTACATTGCCGACAATATCATACTGGGACGACACAACCCCGACACGCTGGTGGGATGGTACGGCCTTGCGCACCCCACGCCTTTAACTTCTTATTACGCCATCAAAGTCTATGGACAAGGCCACGTAGTGTGCAACAATTACATCGCTTATTTTCATGATGGTATTTGCGTGGATACACACGGCGTGCCCGAAAAGGGCAAGGAATGCGTCTCCATTGATTTTTATCACAACGATATTTTTAATGTGTCTGATGATTTTATTGAGGCAGATGGTGGGGTGCATAACATCAGGGTATTTGAAAACAGGGGCTTTAACGCCTATCACTCCGGCTTGAGTGCCCAACCTATTTTTGGTGGTCCGGTCTATTTTATAAGAAATATTTGCTACAACATTTCCGGCACTGCCTTGAAATACATGATTCGACCTTCCGGAATTTTCACCTATCAAAACACCTTTTTAGCCGAAGCCAATATCAATTCCTTTTCCAACGGCCATTTCAGGAATAACCTTTTTCTGGGACCGGATGACAGTCGCCCAGCCCTAAATGGTACGACCTTCACCAATTATTCAACATTGGATTACAATGGGTACAGAAAAAAAACGGGGAGTAAAATTCAATACCGTTTGAGTTATCCGACACACGATTCACTCAACCAGGGCGACGAAAAGGAAATGCCGCTAGTCCAATGTGAAAGTCTTAAAGAATTTAGGGGAAAGACCGGTTTCGAATTGCATGGTATAGAATTGGACTATGACATTTTTGAAAATGTAACGATGCCGGATACACAAAAACAAGGACACGTATATCCTATCAAAGGATTTGATTTCAGGCTGAAACAATCCAGCAAGGCAATAGACGCCGGCTGTATCTTGCCCAACATTACTGATGGCTATACGGGCAAAGCTCCGGATTTAGGGGCCATTGAATACGGTCAGCAGCCTCCGCATTATGGACCAAGATCAGTTTCATCAAAGTGATCGCAAGGGAATTTGGATAATTCCGGGCGATGACTATTTTTCTGTAAGCGGATTTCTCACATTTACTTTATGAACACAAGGACAAGGAGGCTATTTTATTTAGGAATATTAATTGTTTGTGGGCAAAATCTTCTGGCCCAAAACAAAGAATACTATCCCGATCCAGATACCACCATCCAACAACGATTGGAAGAATGGAAGGACCTTAAGTTTGGATTGCTGATGCACTGGGGACCCTACAGTCAATGGGGTATTGTCGAAAGCTGGAGTATATGCCCGGAAGATTTGTCCTGGGCGACCGGTGCAAGAAAAAAAGGCATTGCGAACAATTATAATGATTATGTAAAGGCCTATGAAAAATTGAAAACAACTTTCAATCCTGTAAAATTTGATCCGGAAAAATGGGCTGCAGCAGCCAAGGAAGCGGGCATGAAATACGTTGTGCTGACCACCAAACACCATGATGGGTTTACGATGTTTGATTCGAAGTTCACCGATTATAAAATCACCGACAAGGATTGTCCCTTTTCAACAAATCTGCGCAGCAATGTTTCAAAGGAAATATTCTCTTCCTTCCGAAAAGAAAACTTCTGGATCGGCGCTTATTTTTCAAAGCCCGACTGGCATTCTGATTATTTCTGGTGGAAGAAATTTCCCGCCAGCGACAGAAATCCCAATTACTCCATCCAAAAATACCCGGAACAGTGGAAGAAATTTGTCGAATTCACCCACAATCAGATCGACGAGTTGATGAGCGATTATGGCAAAATTGATATTCTTTGGTTGGATGGTGGATGGGTGCGTAAAAAAACGGATGAAAAAGTAAAAGAGGAATTGCTGGAAACGTATGAGGGCAGTCGCTGGGCGCGCAATTCGCAAAGTCAGGACATTGATATGCCATTGCTGGTTAAAAAGGCAAGGGCAAAACAACCCAAGTTGCTGGTAGTCGATAGGTCTGTTACCGGTGCGTATCAAAATTACCTTACCCCCGAACAACATATTCCGGAAGAAGGGTTG
Organism: Bacteroidia bacterium; assembly: GCA_043785125.1. Taxonomy (GTDB): domain Bacteria; phylum Bacteroidota; class Bacteroidia; order Cytophagales; family Cyclobacteriaceae; genus ELB16-189. The sequence goes on along the minus strand of JAYVXP010000025.1, from coordinate 599 downwards.
CCTTATCCTTGGGAAACCTGTATGACGATGGGTAACAGCTGGAGCTTTGTTCCCAATGATGTTTATAAACCGACCAACGAACTCATTGAAAAGTTGGTGGATATTGTAAGCAAGGGTGGTAATTATTTATTAAACATCGGCCCCGGCCCCGATGGTGAGCTGGATGCCAATGCGTATCAGCGTTTAAAGGAGATTGGCACCTGGATGAGAATAAATGGAGAAGGCATATATGGTACGCGCATGTATTCCAGTTTCAACGAAGGTGATTCCATTCGGTACACACAATCAAAAGACGGCACGACGCAATATATTTTTCTGTTTAATTTTCCGCAAGGCAAACTGCAACTGTCAAAAATCAAGTTTTCAAAAAATACTAAACTTCGTTTGTTGGGTAGTAAGTCCAGACTTTCATGGAAACAAAAGGGAAATGAAGTCGATATTGCCCTGCCTGCGTCATTGAAAGGTGTCACCGAGCACGTATGGGTCATAAAAGTTTCAAATCAATAAGGATTTATAGGGACATAATTTAATTGCCATGGTCTCATCAGACCTTCCTAAGCGATCCAACATTATCTTTAATGATGACATCCGGTCCGTGT